>JAPLIW010000169.1 GCA_026388915.1 Deltaproteobacteria bacterium | reverse complement strand
TTAGACCATTTGCCCTCCTCGGTCAAGCGGCCGCCGGCAGGGGGTAACTCCAGTCGCCCTACGGGCTCCTTCCGTTACCCCCTGCCTCAGGTACTTCGACCTCCCCCCGGATAACCCATACAGACTCAGAAACATTTTAGCACCTCTTCCACAATGCGCTGAATCAACTCATCAATGGTCTTTGAGTAAGTCTCCATTTCCCCCATCACTCCTCTCTCAAATCGGGATGTGTCCCCATTTGGGTCCCCCGAACAAGGATCCCTACTCTACCCTATTTCCTCTTACCCGTTGCGACCGGGGTATGGCTCATATCAGCCTGCGCCATGACCTTCTTCGTTACTTCCATGAAAGCTTTCATGGTGGGCGAAATCCACCGATCCCGATACCAGATCATCAATGTGGCCACATCGATTTTGCCTTCCGACCAGGGTAAAATGACCAACCTTTTCTGGGCGACCTCTTCGGCCACTGCAATCTCTGGGAGAACCGTGATTCCCACTCCCGCCATGATACTCCTTTTGATGGCCTCAACGCTGTGGAACTCAAGCCTATTGTACCCATGGATTTCTTCCTGCTCCAGAATTTGCTCAAAGATTTTCCGGTAACTGCAGTCTACTTTCGAAAGGAGGATCGTCTCCCCAGTCAAATCCCTGGTGTGCACGATACGTTTCTTTGCCAGGGGATGATCCGGGCCGGCGATGATCGCCACAGACTCGAACCCCACCGTTTCCGCCGCAAGGCCCGCCGTCTGGATAGATTCCGCCAGAAGAAAGGCCAGATCGATCAAACCCGTTCGGAGATCCTTTTCCAGACCCTCATGGGCACAGGTTATGAAATTCAGCTGAACTTTCGGAAACCGGGAATGAAACTCTTTAACCACGGGTGGTAGCCGGTGGGTCCCAAAGGTCTCCGGAATCCTTATACTAAGGGATCCCCGCGGTTCCTTCCCGCCCGTAACTTCAGCGTGAGTCTCCTCGACAAGGTCCATTATCTTATTCGCATATTGCAGAAGCTGGACCCCGGTTTCGGTCAACTGCACTCGCCTTCCCAAACGATCAAAAAGCCGCACACCGAATTCTTCCTCCAGAGCTTGGATCTGCGCCGAGATGTTGGATTGTGAATAGTGGAGCTTTACTGCCGCTTTGTTGAAGCTCAGGAGGTTGGCCACGGTTCGGAACGACCTTAGCTGCCGAATCTCCATTTCCCTGCCTCTGATCAGTTTTTCAGATCGATAAGGTCAAAACAAATCGTTGGACTCGATAATGAAGTTCGAGTAATTATATATATCGATATGACGTATAGCAACGAGAAAGAAGGAGATGGGATAGGAAATATGAAGGATTACGACCGCATCGCCAAGAAGATCACCCTCGTGCTCTTCCTGTCCCAAAGTCTCAGCTCGGCTGGCTTTATTGCCGCTTTTACCGTCAATGCCCTGGTCGGCGTTGACCTGACCGGGCAACCGGCCATGGCCGGGGTGCCCGGTGCTCTCTACGTGGTGGGACAGGCTTGCGGGGCGATGGTCTGGGGCTTCAGCATGGAGAGGATCGGCCGGCGCCGCGGCCTCGCCCTCGGACAGGTCTTCGGAGTGATTGGGGGGGCAATTGCCGTGGCCGCCGTTGTCCATCGTTCCTTTCCCCTTTTCCTGTTTGGGCTTGTCCTGGTAGGTATGGCTAGGTCGGCCGTTGACCTGGGTCGCTTTGTCGCGGCCGAGGTCCACCTGCCGGCGAAGCGGGGCCGAGCCATCTCCAATGTGGTACTGGGGAGTACGGTGGGCGCCATCTTCGGGCCGCTTCTGGTGGGCCCTATGGGGCAGATAGCGACCTGGGCTGGCTACCCGGAGCTGTCGGGAGCTTATATCGCCGGCGCTGCCGTCCTGGTATTGGCGGCGGGATTGATATTCGGGGGACTGAGGCCGGAACCCCGCGATATCGGGCGGGAGCTCGCCCGAATCCATCCGGGGTCGGCCCCCCAGCAGGCGCCCCGTCCCCTATCGGAGATTATTCGCCATCCGGGGGTGACCGTGGCCATGGTCACCATGGCCTTTTCCCAGATGGTGATGGTGGTCCCCATGTCGATCACGTCGGTTCACATGAAGGCCCACCAGCATTCTCTCGCCGCGGTGTCGCTGGTGATCTCCGCCCACACCTTTGGGATGTACGCCTTCTCCATCATCTCCGGGTGGATGGCCGACCGGCGGGGGCGAGGCCCGGTGATCATCCTGGGCTCAGCGGTGATGATCCTCTCCTGCCTCATGGCGGGGCCTTCCGTCAATCTCTTCCCGCTGGTAGTTGCCCTCTTCCTCCTTGGACTGGGCTGGAACTTTGCGTACGTGGCTGGCTCCGCTCTGCTGGCAGACCAGCTCTCACCGGGGGAGAGGGCCAAAACCCAGGGATTCAACGACCTGCTCTTGAACCTGGGCTCGGGAGCCAGCCAGGTCGTGAGCGGGGTGGTGTATGCCGTCGGCGGCTTCGGGGTTATGGGAGGGGCAGCGGCGGCGCTGGCTGTGCTGCCGCTGGGTGTGGCGATATGGTGGCAGGCACGCGGACACCGTAGGCCGTCCGCGCCCATGTCGAGTCGTTAAAGATCCCGATGGACTCGCGCTGGTCCTCGTTGACGACAGCCTATTCCTTTATTTCCAAATAAAATTTGAAAAGGAGGTCAGGAGATGAGCAGAGAAGACGCGGAGAACAAGACATTTCAATACTACCAATCAGGTTTTCACTGCGCCGAGGCAATCTCTAAAGCCTTGACGGAACTATTCGCGAAAGAGGGGGACAGCTATACCCCAAAAGTAGCCAGCGGGTTTGGAGGAGGGATCGGCGGGTCCCATATGGAAACCTGCGGAACGCTTACCGGAGGAATCATTGCTTTGGGGTGGCTTTTGGGAAGGACCAAACCGGGCGGGGATAAAACCAAGGTTTATGAACTCGCCTCGGAATTCAGAAGGCGATTCGTTGAAAAGTTCGGTTCCTCCAATTGTCAAACCCTATTAGACAAATTCGGTAAGCAAGAGAACGCGATGAAATGTAAGAAAATGGCCGCTGAGGCTGCAGGAATCCTATGGGAGCTAATAACTGCAGAAAAAGCAGGAGGAGGAAGGACATGAGGGGGTGACCCGCGCTTCAACCAAATCCCGCACGTGGATTCGGCTGAATTTCAAAAAATTCGGGCGAAGTTCTAGATAAAATTTTTTAAAATTGATGAACTCGTAAAAAGTCGCAATTTCATAGAATTCGTCATTCCGGCGAAAGCCGGAATCCAGCTATTTCAAGATGTTCTGGACCCCGGCTTTCGCCGGGGTGACGCTCCAAGAGACTTATTACGAGACCATCAAAATTTACCGTGGTCTATTCTTCCGCTTGGTTTGGCGCTATAATAGGGAAAAATCGTTAAATCCAGGACCGGTTTTTCCCCAAAAAGATGCCCTCCACACCAAGCCTAAAACGGCCGAAGACCGACCGCGAACTTGCCAACCTGATCTTCGAATATGCCAACCGGGGTCTTCCCCGGACTGATTTCCTTCTGGAAGTCTCCCTTCTGCTGATTCATTTCTTCGACTGTGACGCCGTAGAGCTGTGGCTGGAAGAGGCCGGAACGCAGGCCCGGTGCGAAACCACCCGACGGCCGAAGAGATCTTTCAGCTACCGGGTGATCCGGGGAGTGAAGAAAAAGGGAAGGAAACCCATCCTGGTGTTGCAGAGCGATTCCCGGCTGGAAGCCTTCTGCCGGGACGTCCTGCTCGGGAAGATCGGTCCGGCGGATCCTTCCTTCCCGAGGAACGATGTTTTCTGGATCTTTGATTCTCCTTCCGGGAAGATGGGGAAGGAATCAAAGATGATCCGGCCCGATTCCCCTTATGCGTCGCTGGCCGTGACCCCCCTCCGGGTGGGCAGCAAGAGGATTGCCCTGCTCATCCTGAAAAGCGGACATAAGGGTTATTTCGCAGGGAAAGAAATGGCCCCCTGCGGGCGGGTGGCGCAGAACCTGGGCATGGCCCTCGTGAACCAGCGGGTGCAGGCCGCCCTGCAGGAAAGAATCAAGGAGTTGACCTGTCTCTACCAAATCGCCCGGGTCATGGAACGCCCACCGACTCCCCTGGATGAGATCCTCCAGTCGGTTGTCGAGGCTCTTCCCCCCGCCTGGCAGTACCCGGACATCGCCTCGGCCCGGATCGTTTTTGACCATCAGGGTTACGCCTCTCCGACTTTCCAGGAGGGCCGTTTCAAGCAGAGCGCCGACCTGATCGTGAACGGGAAGGGGCGGGGTTCCATTGAAATAGTCTATGCCCGGGAGAAGCCGGAACTGATTGAGGGGCCTTTCCTGAAAGAAGAACGCCACCTGATCGACACCATCGCCCGCCAGGTCTCGCTCTTTGTGGAGCAGAAGGAGACGGAGGGGGAGAAGGAACTTCTCCAGGAACAGCTCCGGCACGCCGACCGCCTGGCCACCATCGGAAAACTCGCCGCCGGCGTGGCTCACGAATTGAATGAACCCCTGGGGAACATTCTAGGGTTTGCCCAACTGGCCAAAAAGAACGCCGGGATGCCCAAGCAGGCGGAGCAGGACCTAGATCGGATCGTCTCCGCCTCCCTCCATGCCCGGGAAGTGATCCGGAAGCTCATGCTCTTTGCCCGGCAGATGCCGCCCCGCAGGACCCGCCTGAACCTGAATCAGGTGGTGAAAGAGGGGCTCTATCTTTTCGAAGCCCGGTGCGCCCGGCAGGGGATCGATCTGGAGCTTTCGCTGGGGCAGGACCTTCCGGAGGTTTACGCCGACGCGACCCAGCTGACCCAGGTGCTCACCAACCTGGTGGTCAACGCGATCCAGGCCATGCCCCGGGGAGGAAAACTTTCCGTGGCGACGCGGGGAGATCAAGAAGCCGTGACCCTCCGCATCGAGGACACGGGGGAGGGGATCAGCCCGGAGGTGAAGAAACAGATCTTCTTGCCCTTTTTCACCACCAAGGAAGCGGACCACGGGACCGGCCTGGGATTGGCCGTCGTCCACGGGATCGTGACTGCCCACCGCGGAACCATCGAGGTGGACAGCCGGGTCGGCCGGGGGACGCGCTTTGCCATCCGTCTCCCCCTGTCAGCCCAAAGCGAGGAGAATGAGAGAAATGAAGGAAGCCGCGAAGAGAGAACGGGTCCTGGTGGTCGATGATGCCCCGGATACGCTGGAAGTTCTGCAGCGCAATCTGACTTCCAAACAATATCGGGTGTTCACCGCCCCGGGGGTGGCCGAAGCCATTCAGGTCCTGGATCAGACGCCCGTGGACCTGGTCATCACTGATCTCAAAATGCCCAAAGGAAGCGGGCTGGATTTGGTTCGTTATGTGCGGGAGAACCTCAAGGACACGGAAGTCATCCTGATCACCGGCTACGCCAGCATCGAGGGGGCGGTCCAGGCGGTCAAGTCGGGAGCGGAAGAGTATCTGAGCAAGCCTTTTACCGACGGAGAACTATTCGAGGCCGTGCAGCGGTCGATGGAAAAACTCCGTCTGCGCCGCGCCCGCCAGAAGGCCCTCCCGGTCATTCCTGCCGGCCGGTTCGGCCTCCTGGGAGAATCGGAGACCATGTCCCGGGTTTGGCAGGACGTGGCCAAAGCCGCCTCCACCACCGCCACGGTTCTCATCTCGGGGGAGAGCGGGACGGGAAAGGAGCTGGTGGCCCGGGCCATTCATTATCGCAGCACCCGTTCGGCGGCGCCCTTCGTGGCGGTCAATTGCGGGGGAATTCCCGAGGGTCTTCTGGAGAGCGAACTCTTCGGGCACGTGAAAGGGGCCTTCACCGGGGCCACCGAGTCCCGGGCCGGCTTTTTCCAGACCGCCGACGGGGGAACCATCTTCCTCGACGAGGTCAGCGACACCAGCCTGGCCATGCAGGCCAAGCTCCTACGGGTCCTCCAGGAAAAGGAGGTGTGCATGGTGGGCGCCCGCCGGGCGCAGAAGGTAGATGTGCGGGTTCTGGCCGCCACCAACAAGGACCTCTTCGGCCTGGTGAAAAAGGGGGGTTTCCGCGAGGATCTCTATTTCCGGCTGAATGTGATCAACATCTCCCTTCCTCCTCTGCGGGAGAGGGGAGACGACATTCTGCTCCTGGCCCGGCACTTCGCGGCCCGCTTTGCCGAGGAAGCGGGAAAACCGACTCCCCAGTTTTCCGAGAATGCCCTGCAGGTCCTGATGCGGTTTGACTGGCCCGGGAACGTGCGGGAGCTGGAGAATGTGATCCAGCGGCTGGTGGTCATGACCGATGGGGATGTCATCGACATTCCCGACCTCCCGCCGCTGATGCGCTTTTCCGCACCCCGGGTGAACGGCCTGAATCGGACTCTGGCGGAAGTGGAAGCCGATTATATCCGGAACGTGCTGGCCGGGGTGGGGGGAAACAAGACCCGGGCGGCGGAAATCCTGGGAATCGACCGGAAGACTTTGCGGGAAAAATTGAAAATGCCCGCTCCGTGATGGACAGAAGCTTTTTCTCTGGCCCGCTTCGCAGGGCCGCATTGCTCACAGAGAAAACCCAAATATTGGCCTAAATACAAGGCCAGCATATGATTGATTACTTCTTTGGGCCTCTTTAACCCTGCGAACCCTGCGGGCTCTGCGAGAGACAAAGATTTTTTCTCTCGCCCGCTTCGCTAGAGGCCGCAGAGAACGCAGAGAGGGGAAAAAGCTATTTGGAAGGTATCTAAAGGAGTTATAAATGTGCGGGCTCGGCGAGAGAAAATTGTTCGGATTTGTTCCTCGGAAGGGGACAAACGGGCGAAAAGGTGGATGCTGCCGTGGGCTATTTTTTCACGTCGTGCCCGTCCAGCAATTCCCGGTAGACACTCTCGGTTTTATCGATCATCCCCGTCAGGGTAAAATCTTTCAATACAACTTCCCTGGCTTTCCGGGCCATTTTTCTGGTTTCCTCTCTGTTCTGGTAGGCCCAGAGTATTGCTTCGCTCAATGCGGGAGCATTCCGGGGCGGGACCAGCTTGCCCGTTTCTCCGTCCTTTACCACTTCCCAGATCCCTCCGGCAGAGGTAGCAATGACCGGGATCCCCATGGCCATCGCTTGAGGAATGACCTGGGAAGTCGCCTCGTTTGAATAGGAAGGAAGGATGAATAAATCAAGGTTCTTGAGAATCTGCGGCACGTCTTCCCGGTGTCCGGTCATGATTACTTTTCCGGCAAGCCCGTTTCCCTCAATGTATTTCCGGATGTTTCTCTCCTGGGGGCCGCTCCCCACAATGACCAGTTTTAGATGGGGAATCTTTTCCCTTAAAGCCCTGAAGGCTTCCAATAAATATACATGCCCTTTCCAACTCCTTAAAACCGACACAATTCCCAGGAGGTAATCCTCTTTTCCTATATTCAGATCCTTTCTTACATTGTCCCCGCTTATTTCAGGAGAGAACCTTTTTTCATCAATCCCCGCGGGGATGGAGATGATCTTCCGGGGATTATAACCGTTACCCTCAATCATCTGCCGCCTTATGGTTTCTCCGCTGGTAATCACTCGGTCGGCCAGTTTCATGAATAAAAAGTGGGAAAAGCAGTTTGTGCTGATGGGAGTGGTGACATGCCGGCTTCGGAGGACGGGTACCCCCGCCAGCTTGGCGCCCATGGAGCAGCACCAGCTGTCAGTCGAACTGTGCGTATGAACCAAATCAACTCCGTTCTTCTTTATGGCCCGAATACAGTTCGCCACGGCCAGAGGGTCCATGGCAACTCTCATCCGCAGAGCAATAACCGGTATTCCCTTACCCTCAGCTACATTCTGGATCCTGCTTCCCGGCTGACAGGCGATCATCATCCGGTAGCCTCTTTTCATGAACTCCAGGGATTCCTGAACAATCCTCATTTCCTGCCCGCCCCATCCCTGGGACGATTCGGTGTGTAATATCGTGTGCATTTTTCCTTTTACCGCGAGCGCAAAATCAGCGAGTATTCACCCGTTTTGATCATAGAAGGCGGCGGATTTTGAGTCAAGAGAAAAGGGCCGATGGAAAGCCGAGGAAAGGATGGGGACGGAAAGGGACGGAGAGGGACGGAGAGGTCATTTCGCGTCCCGGCAATGACATTACGACAAGGCCTTGAGAGGGAGATGGGAATATCTTGAAATTATCCTTTTTGCAGAGGGAAGCCTCCGTCAGGGATGCCTCCGGGGAAAATCCCCCCACCGGTTCGACCTTCCCCAATCCGGTCGGGGTGATGAAACATTTCTGGTGTACATTTTTTTCTCCTCCGTTTTAAAAATCTATTAAAAATCATAATGTTTTCTAGATCGATCGCCTTCGACCTTCGATTCCCGGGGATCCGGGAGGGTTGGCACATCCTTTGCTATTTTATTGGAAAGCGGTTTAAGCGACCCGGAGGTTTGCGCCGGTAATTTATATTCCGGAACGGCGGCCGCCAAAGAGGGCCAAGGAGGAAAAGATTATGTCAGGAAATCGAGTTTTTACCGGGCTTTGCCTCACTTGCCAGAATGCTCCCGAGTGCA
>JAPLIW010000142.1 GCA_026388915.1 Deltaproteobacteria bacterium | reverse complement strand
GATGAGGCGATCGGCCCCCAAAGACGCGCCCACCTGCATACGGGAGGCCCGGGTGCCGATCAAATAAACCTTCCCCGCGCACAAGGCTTTGGCCACTTCCACGGAGATCAAACCCAGGGGTCCCGGGCCGATCACCGCCACCCGGTCGCCGACGACATAGCCGCCGATCGTTTCAAACCCGTAGAGGACGCATCCCAGGTTGGTAATCAAGGACGCTTCCTCGAAGCCGACGGAATCCGGGATCGGGTAGACCGTGTTCACATGGTTGACCACGTATTGGGCATACCCGCCGTTGGTGGTGAACCCGTTCGCCCGGTGCCCCTTCTCCGGTTTTCCATAGTTGAGGCAGGAGGTATAATTCCCCCGCCGGCAGTTGCGGCATCTCCCGCAGCCGTAGTGGGCTTCCACCGAGACCCGATCCCCGGTTTGAAACTCATCCACCGTCTCCCCCTTGGCCGCAACTACCCCGGAGTATTCATGGCCGGGGATGAACTCGCCATACGGGGGCTGGCCGGGCCAGGGGTGCGCCATCAGGCTCAGATCGCTGCCGCAGATGGCGCAGGAAGCGACTCGGATCAGGACATCCGCCGGTCCCGGTTTGGGCGTTTCCACTTCCCGCACTGCCAGGACACCGGGAGAAACCAGCACGGCGGCTTTCATCTTCTCGGGCATTTTCATCTCTTCTCCACAGCGCAGCAACGCCGAATCAAGAATTTTTATTGGGACGCGGATGAACGCAGATAAAGACGGATCATTCCTGAAGAAAAAACAGAAACGGAAAGACAGTCATATCGCTCAGCAAAACCCCGGTCCATAAGGCTGAGTCTTGCGCCCAGGCAACCCCGGAAATCCCCCCTTCGCCCCCCTTTTCTAAAGGGGGGTTGGGGGGATTTCAGAGGGGGGTTTCCCAGTTGAAATTTTCTGTACTGAATGTAAAAGAGCCTGCATGTCCGCGGTTTATTCCGGCTGCAAGGCCTGAACGAGAGTCCAGAAAACCAAACCATTTTCTTAGTCGGTGCCTCGAACCTCAAACCTTTAACCTCTAACCTGCTCCTGTCAGGCCCGGTTGTTGAACTCCCGGCTGGTTGCCCGGATGGAGAATTTCTTCACTTGTTCCAGAAAGGCGGCCAGATGCTCGGCGCTGCGTTCGAAATATTTCAACCCCTTTTCCTTCGTCCCCCGGAAGGGGTTCCCGATGGTGGAAGTGGTGGAGTACTCGTGGTGCTCCATAGGAACCCACGCCTGCTCGGACTCCATGAATTCCACCATTCCGGAGCCATCCTTTTTGGAGAAGGCCGGCCCCATCCATTCCGGTGCGTGGGTGCGGTCTTGGACGGCTAAGGACATGTCCACCGAGGATTCGTCGTAGGCCAGGCAGGTCGCAGTTTCGATTTCTCCGGAATGCCAGCCGGGAGTCTCCTCCGGAGGGCCTTCGATGATCCCTTTCAGGACGTTATACTCCCTTTCGGTCGGGGTTTTGTACCAGCAGGTGAAAGCTCCGCTCTCATACCGGATGCGGCGGAGCACCTCGTCCACCACCTTGGAATTGGACCCATGGTGGGTGACGAAGACGACCTTGTTGAAGCCGTGGAAGATGAGGGACTTGCCGATGTCGTAGAGGACCCGGCGGTAAGTCTCTCCCGAAAGAGTGATCGTCCCGGTTCCGTTTCCCATCTCATGCATGTGGTGGGGCGAATAGCCGTAAGGGATGATGGGGGTATAGATCACCGATGCCTTCTTCGCGGCCCGGATGACCACCTCCCAGGTGGTCAGGGCATCGCAGCCCAGGGGAATGTGGGCCCCGTGTCTCTCCAGGCTTCCCATGGGAACCATAACGAGGTCGCAGGTTTTTAGGTAGGCGGCAACCTCCGTATAATTCATGTCATGCAGATAAAGCGTCTTTTTCTTACTCATCTTGTCCTCCGGTTCTTTTTATTGTCTCGAAACGATTAATAGGCTCAGTTAATAAGGAGACCATAATTATCTAGACATTGAATGTATCGTTAGATTTTCCTGGATTCCGGCTTCCGCCGGAATGACGACCCGTCCCCTTCCTATATTTGTCTCTCCGGCGAAAGCCGGAGTCCAGTTTAAGTTTTTCAAAAGGAAAGATCCTCCGACCCATGATGTTTATACTATAATGGACTCATTAGTAAGCGCCTAATAGTCTTTATCGAAGAGCCTCATCGAGCAGTTGAAGGGGATGAAGGACGGAGATGCGGTCCCCCTCGCCCATATTCCCTCCGATGGTCAGACGGCATCCCGGGCATCCCGTGACG
>JAPLIW010000669.1 GCA_026388915.1 Deltaproteobacteria bacterium | reverse complement strand
GGGGCAACCTCGTTGGGTTCCAGACGGCGGCCGATCGGCGTCAAACCCGCCTCGAGTTGCGCAACCGATATTCCCAGGCGCTTCGCCTCAAACTCCACGCGCAAATTGTTCATGCGGGTCCGCACAGGCCCGGGACAAATGGCATTGACCGTGATGCCCTGCTTGGCCGTCTCCATGGCCAACGTGCGAACCAGGCCCAAAACTCCATGCTTGCTCGCCGCATACGCCGCCCCGTGCAGCAAGCCAACCTTGCCGTTGACCGACGCAGTCATAATGATGCGCCCATACTTGCGCCCGATCATCGAGGGTAACGCTTTCTTGGAAAACAGGTAGGGTACAGTTAAATTGACGTGGAGCAACATATTCCAGAAGGCATCGTCGTAATCAACGACGGGCTTGGGGTTCGCGCTGCTGCCCATGCCCGCATTGTTCACGAGAATATCAATGCGGCCGAAGGCCTGCGTCGCTTGCGCCCACACTTTCTCCACGGCATCGCTCTGGGTGAGATCGGCAACGATGCTCTCGCATCGAACGCCGAACCCGCTAAATTCCTTCTGCAGCGCCTCCAGCTCCTTTTTGGAGCGTCCCGTGATGGCGACTTGTGCGCCCTCCTCGGCAAACGCACGGGCGATGGCCTCGCCGATGCCCCGGCTTGCTCCGGTAATCAGTGCGGTTTGGTCCTTGAGTCTCATGGTTATCCTCCCCCAATAAGATCTGGACTCCGATCCCTCAGAACAAAAAAGCCCATCCCACAAAACAAGTTCAAGGCACGAGGTTCGAAGAACCAGCGGCAATGCGATTTCGGGAAAACATCTTTCCGAGGAGCCGACTGCAGCGGCCTGAACTCAGGCCGCGATGGCCCCGCCTCAGCTGAAACCCGATCCGGCGGTGCAGGCGTAGCAATGGTCGGAGGTGGCGACGAGCTCGCCCGGTTCCGGCGGCCCGGCCATTTCCGAGACGTGCCGCTTCCGGCCTCCCATATAAATCCCCGCGGCCAGGTTGAAATCGCAGTCGAATAAATTCCCGTTCCAATCCACCGACACGAGGGAACGGCACATGAGGCCGCCTACGGCGCAGGGGTTGAAGCCGGAGGCCAGCTTCTGCATGTACTTTCCGTAATTTCCCGACTCGACGAGCCAGCGGCGGAACCGCCCCAGGGGGACGTTGGAAAACGTGTAGAGGTGGTGGAACCGGATTCCCCACCGTTCATCCAAATCTCTCTGAAACCTCTTTTGGGCCTCGGCCTGGGAGACCGGCAGGAAGGCCCCCGCAGGGTTGGAGACCAGGTTCAATTCCAGCTCGGACCCAGGGCGGCCGTACCCGAATTCGTTCAGCCGTTTCAACGTGGCCAGGCTCTTGCTGAAAACCCCCCGCCCTCTCTGGGCCTCGGCCTGGGCCGCATCCAGAGAAGGGAAAGAGGCGACGATTCCTACCCGATGGGCTTGGCAGACTTCGATCAGCTCCTTCCGATTTTCTTCTGCCAGGACGGTCAGGTTGCAGCGGACCCGGGACATCATCTCGGTTCGGTCGGGTCCCGCTTCCACATGGCAGTGACGGCAGGCCTGGTTGCAGCGCAGGCCCACATTGATCTGCAGGGTGGTGGTCACCCCCCGTTTCAGTTCCAGACCGTGCCTGGCCAGGGTCGTGGAGAAGGAGACCACCGCTGATCCCTTTTCCTGGTTTTCGTACTGCCGATCTACGACATTACCCTCGAAAGCCATAAGATTGTCCTTCGCCCACACTCTCACATGGAGATTTTCTTGGCCGTATTTCTCATCTGGACTCCGTGAACCAAGGATGCCCCACCGCGGATGGCCACCGAAACATGGACGGCTTCGGTCATTTCCTTGAGGTTCGAGCCCTTTTCCAGACAAGATTGGGTGTATGCGTCGATGCAGTAGGGACACTGAACGGCATGGGCCACGGCCAGGGCGATCAGCGCCTTCTC
>JAPLIW010000772.1 GCA_026388915.1 Deltaproteobacteria bacterium | reverse complement strand
AGATGATAAACATGAGAATGGTTATATTCACGGGGTTTCGGATGAACAGATCCAAAAACTTCAAGGAATACAGATTGGCGGTCAGAGGAACCGCCATTCCGGTGACGATAAAGAGAATACTCATCGCCTGGTTGAGCTTGCCGTTGAGCAAATTTACCAGGCTTCGGGCTTCGGCCGGCGTGAGGGTTGACAATCCGGGGAGGGAGACCCCGGTGAAAAGGATTTCGGCAAGCGTCTGGACCACAAAGATTCCCAGAGCCCCCATGACGAGGAAGAGAATCAGGCGCAGAAAGCGAAGCGTATTATCCTTCATTATTTTCCCTTGTTCCTTCGATTGAAGTGCAGACTATCATAATTCCTCCGATGCTGCAACCAGAAGCGCAAAAATGCGGAATGCGGAATTTGGAATGCGGAATAAAAAAAGGAAAATCGTATAGGCTCAATTTCTTATTGGGGTCTATTCCGCATTCCGAATTCCACATTCCGCATTTGCCATATCTGTTTCCCTTGACATTTTCTTACGCTTGAAGGATATTCATTCCGGGTTACCCTTTAGCCCCTAAAAAAACGGAAAGGAATCATCATGGAAACCATCAAAATCATGCCCTGCCTGGACATGAAGGACAGCCGGGTGGTCAAAGGCGTGCACTTTGTGAATTTAAGGGACGCCGGGGACCCGGTGAAGAACGCCGAATTCTACCAGAGCGAGGGGGCAGACGAGCTCGCCATGCTGGACATCGCCGCTACGCTGGAGAATCGGAAGACCCGGCTGGAATGGGTGAAACAGGTCTCCTCGGTGATCGCCATTCCCCTGACTGTGGGCGGGGGCATCAACAGCCTGGAAGACATCGAACTGGTCCTGAAGGCGGGGGCCGACAAGGTGTCGATGAACAGCGCCATCGTAAAAGACCCACAGCTCTTGGGACAAGCCGCTAAGAAATTTGGACCGGATAAAATCACCGCGGCCATCGACGCCCGCAGGAACCCGCAGATGCCCTCCGGTTTCGAGCTGGTGGTCGCCGGGGGGACCAGGCCGGTGGGAAAAGATGCCATTGCTTGGGCGAAGAAGTGCCAAGAATTGGGAGCCGGGATCATTCTCCCTACCAGCATGGATGGGGACGGCTCCCTGGCGGGCTACGATCTGACTTTCACCAGGGCGATCTCCGATGCCGTCACTGTACCCGTGGTGGCATCGGGGGGCGCAGGCAAACTGGAACATTTCTATGAAGGAGTGGTTAAAGGAGGAGCAAAAATTCTGCTGGCCGCGTCCGTCTTCCACTTCCGAACCTTCCGCATCCGGGAGGTGAAAGAATATTTAAGGAACAAGGGGTTAAAGCTAAATCTTTAAACCTATTTTTCAGAGGCGGGTTTGAAACCCGCCCCTACATTGTTCGGACAAAAATGGGGGTTTAAAGCATCTGGATCAAAGCCCTGCGGTTCAGCTTACCGGTGGCGAACAACGGCATCTTTTCAATAAACCGGATCTCCCTCAATTTTTTATACGGGGCAACCTGCCCGTTGACGAACTCCATCAATTCCTCGGCAGTAATCTTGGCCCCTTCTTTCAGCGAGACAAAGGCAACCGGAATTTCCCCCGCAACATCGTCCTTTTTGCCGACCGCCGCGCACCCGAGTACCGCCGGGTGTTTGTACAAAATTTCTTCGAGCATTCGCGGGGCGATGTTGTACCCTTTGTATTTGATGAGCTCTTTCTTTCTTCCGGTGATATAAAAAAAACCGTTTTCGTCCATCGTGCCGAGGTCTCCGGTATAGAGCCATCCATCTTTGAGTGCTGCTTGGGTGTCTTCCCGCCGATTCCAATAGCCCAGGGCCACCGACGGCCCCTTTTGAATCAATTCTCCTTCCTCGCCCGGGGGCATTTCCTTCGTTCCGGTTTCCGTATCCACAATCTTCACCTCCGTATAGGGAAGAGGAATCCCGACCGACCCGAATTTCCGGATGCTCGATTTATTGGCATAATTCTTGGTCGAACTCATGGTGGCTTCGGTTAAAGTCCAGGCCTCGCTAATAACCCCCCCGATCCTCTTTTCAAACTTTTCACCCAGCGCTACCGGAGTGGGGTTGCCGCCGGCCGTCCATGCCCGTATGGAAGAGATATCCTGCCGATCTATATCCGGCCGGGAAAGCAGGGCGGCCATCATTTGCGGCGCTCCCCCGGCAAAAGCTATCTTCCAGCGCCGGATCATCTCCAGCATGGAATCCATATCAAATGCGGGCATGGGGAAGATGGTCATGGCCGCCATGACCGGGAAGATCAGTTGCCCCTGAAATCCCATCATATGCGTCCAAGGCGGCACGGAAAGCACCGAATCGATGCCGTACCGGAAAGGGTATTCCCACTCCCTCGACAGATCCTTTGCGAAATTCGTAAATTTCAGGAACCCGCCTTCATCCAGCTCCGGAAATTTCCCCGTGTAAGTCGTCCCGTATATAATGCTCGACGATACCACATTGAAATGGGAAATCATTACCCCTTTGGGATAACTTGTGGTTCCCGATGTATAGAGGATACCGACCAGATCGCTGGGGGGGTTGATTTTCGGTTTGGCAGGAGGGTCATCAGAGAAAACATCCGAATACTTCAAAAACGGCAGAGCATATTTTCCCGGCGTCTTGCAAAGAAGCCGTTGTTTCATTTCTTTATCCCGCTCGAAAACGATGACGGTTTCTAGACTTGTGCGTCTCTCCTTGATGATCTCTCTTAGAACGGGCAGCATGTCATCAGAAATAACTATGATCCTTGCTTGGGAGTCATTCAGCTGATACTCGAGTTCAGCTTTGATCAGCAAAGGATTACAGGCCACATAGACGGCGCCGGCCATGGCCATCCCATAAAAAGCAATCAAAACCTCCGGATAATTGCGCGAATAAATCGCGACCTTGTCACCCTTTTTTACTCCCAGTCTGTTTTGGAGGCCGGAGGCGAATCTCTCGCACAGGCTGCACAACTCTCGATAATTTACGAGGAAATTCTCGGGCTCATATACAAGCGCGGTGGTTTTCGGATAGTATTTGGCCGATGATTCCAGAAGTCTGGAGACGGGGATCTCCGGAAAAGTAAAAGTCTCCATCTGCTCCCGGACCTCTTGCGGATAAAATGGATACCACGGCCGCTTATTTATTTCGGTTAAATCGGTAACCATTCAAATGGGCCCTGGTTTGACTTCTCAGAAATAGGTTGACAAAGTGGGACCCTGGTGCCAGGAGCCGAGGCCCGGACCGCTGCGCTTGCCAAAATAGGCGGTGGTGCCCCCCTAGGCCACGGGGATCTTACGATGGATACTGCCAGAGGTTTAGCTTTGTGGGTACTTACGAAGGCGTAGCCTTTGTGCCCGCGTTCCTTTGCGGAATCCCACGGATAGCGGACGAAGGAGGTTTTTACCCGCCGGATTTTGGCGGCGCACATCGCTCCAGTCCTCGGCTCCACATGGCGAGTTTTTCGTATAATTTTGAGACACAACACTAGCAACGGGCACGTAACTCCCTTTTTAACACCTTTCCCGTCGCACTGCGGGGCAGGGCAGGGATGAATTCCACGAGCTTCGGCCGCTTAAACCTGGCCAGATTTTCCAGGCAGAATTCGATAATTTCTTCTCCCGTCGCTTTTTTACCCGGCTCAAGGACCACAAAGGCCTTGACCGCCTCTCCCCATTTCGGGTCGGGCACACCGATAACCGCGGCTTCCCTGATCTTGGGATGGGTCAAGAGCACCGCCTCGATTTCCGCAGAATAAATGTTTTCCCCGCCGCTTATGATCATATCCTTCTTGCGATCCACCACATACACGAACCCCTCTTCATCGCGCCGCACCAGATCGCCGCTGTGAAACCAACCTCCCTCAAAGGCCTTTTTTGTCTCTTCCGGGTTCTGGTAATATCCCTTGAACAACCCGGGTCCTCGGTATACGATCTCGCCCACTTCGTTAACCGCCACGTCCGCCATATGCTCATCCACCACCCGAACTTCCACATTAAAAAAAGGCAGGCCCACCGATCCCTCCTTGCGCAGGGCATCCTGGTGTTTCATGAAAACCGTGGTGGCCGTCATTTCGGTCTGTCCGAAGGCTTCATACAATCCGGCATTGGGGAATGATTCCAGGATCCGTTCCTTGAGGGCGTTGGGCGTGATATCCGCGCCATAGGCGGCCGTCCGCAGAGAACGGACATCGTATTTCTTGAAGTCGGGATGATTCAATACCAAAAGCCACATGGCGGGAACAAGAAACA
>JAPLIW010000591.1 GCA_026388915.1 Deltaproteobacteria bacterium | reverse complement strand
GAGCGAAGCCTTTTTCTTCAGGCTACGAATCAGTTCTCCGATGGCCATGATAGTATCCTCCCCTTATATTCCTTTTACCCGGTTTACAGGCAAAAAGTGAGCCAATGGCGAGCCAAGAATTTAATTTTTAACTATTTGATTTTATTTAATTTTATTTATATCAGGACGGACCGGAAGCCGGCCTGTGAGGGAATATCCGGGGGCTATGGGGAAACAAAACGGAATATCAATAAAAGTTAAGTAGTTAGTAGTGCGAATATTCTTATCGCACCTTGCAGTATTTTATTCGCACTTTACACTCTTCTTTGCATCATTCTTGATCATCTCGGAAAGAGCCTCTTGGATCGTCACCCCGGCGAAAGCCGGGGTCCAGAACATCTTTAAATAACTGGATTCCGGCTTTCGCCGGAATGACGCATTCTATGGAATTTCGACTTTTTCCGAGATCATCACTCCTTCAGGAAATCCTTCCGGGAAATACCGTATTTTCGGAGAAGGTTCTGGAATTGTCTCCGGTCCATGCCCACCATTTCCGCCGAGCGCATCACATTTCCCCCTCCCTGCTTGAGGGCTTCGATGATAAATCTTTTTTCAATCTCCCCCTTGGCCTTCTGCTGGGCTTCCTTTTTCATCTGCTTCAGCTCATCCCGGTCCGCGGGCAGCTTGATCTTTTCCTGCACCTCTTCCCGCCGCATTTCCTCTTGCAGATCTCCGGGCTGAATCAAATCCGATGGGCAGAGGATCACGGCCCGAACAAGGGTGTTCTCCAGCTCCCTCACGTTCCCCGGCCAGGGATACTCCGCCAGCAATTTCAGAGCTTCATCGCTCACCCCGGCTGCCCGGCTCTTGAATACCTTCCGGTGTTTCTCCAGGAAATAATCGACGAGGAGGGGAATATCTTCTTTCCTTTCCCGTAGGGGGGGGATGGAGATGGTGATCACGTTCAGGCGGTAAAAAAGGTCGTCCCGGAAGGCCCCGGCCTCCACCGCCTGTTTCAGGTCCTTGTTGGTAGCCGCAATAATGCGGTTGTCCACCTCCACGTCCTCGGTGCCGCCCACCCTCTGGAATTTCTGCTCTTCCAGCACCCGGAGGATCTTCACCTGGAGCTCCTTGGGCATCTCGCCGATCTCATCCAGAAACAGAGTCCCTTGATCGGCCAGCTCCAGGCGGCCCCTCTTGGTCTTGATCGCCCCGGTGAAGGCCCCTTTCTCGTGACCGAAGAGTTCGCTCTCCAGGAGGTTGCCGGGGATGGCGGCGCAGTTGATGACCACGAAGGGCTTGCTCACCCGGTCGCTCTGGTAGTGAATCGCCCGGGCGACGATCTCCTTCCCCGTCCCACTCTCCCCCTGAACCAGCACCGTGGCCTTGGTCCCGGCCACCTGGGAGATAAGCTGGATGACCTTCTGGATGGCCGGATGATTCCCCACAATACTGGTTGGACCGTACACGCTCTGCAGTTCCTGGCGCAGGGAGCGGTTTTCGTCCTGCAGCCGGCGCACCGAGAGGGTCTTCTCGATGAGGATCTCCATCTCTTCCATCTTGACGGGCTTGAGGATGTAATCCACCGCCCCTTCCTTCATCGCCTGGACCGCCCCTTCCACGGTGCCGTAAGCGGTCATGATGACGACCGGCAGATCGGGATAGATGCGGTGAGCCTCGTGCAGCAGGGTCATCCCATTCATCCCCGGCATCTTCAGGTCGGTGACCAGAAGGGCTACATCCCTGGATTTAACGACCTCCAGCGCCTTCTCCCCATCACCGGCGGTCATGACTTCATACTTCGGGCCCAGGTTGATCTCGAAGAGCCGCTGCATCCGGGCTTCATCGTCGACAATCAGGATTCTCGGTTTCATAAACCCCCAAGACTTGCGCCAAGGCTCGTTGCTGGGTGCTCGCTACTGGTTACTCGTTGCTCCTTGCTTGTTACTCGTTAACCGTTTTTCACCTGCTACCTGTTTGCTGCTCTTTGGTCATTGGCCATTGATCAATGATCATTGGTCATTGATTATTTCTCTATGCTCCATGCTCCCTGCTCTTTGCTTCCTGTCCCCTGCACCCCGTCTTTTAACTCTCCCCGCCCCCTGCCCCCTGCCCCCTGTTGTCCTGCGCCGGCCCGATGGGCCCGAAGCATCCTCGGATCGCCTTGGGGAAAGGCAGGGTCAGGGTGAAGGTGGTCCCTTCTCCGTTGTTGCTGTCGACGGAGATCGTCCCCCCGTGGTTCTTTACCACCGAGTGGACGATGGAGAGCCCCAGCCCCGTTCCCTTCTCCTTGGTGGTGAAGAAGGGATCGAAGATCTTGGACTCCAGCTCCGCCGAAACTCCTCCCCCCGTATCACTGAGACGGATGGTAACATCCTTGTTATCCTTCTGGCTCAGGATGATCCGCAACGTCCCCCCTTGGGGCATGGCTTCCAGGGCGTTCATCTCCAGGTTCACCAGGGCTTCCCGGATCTGCTCGGGGTCCACGGGGATGAGAACTTTTTCTCCCGGGTATTCTCTCCGGACCTCGACCCTCAGCTTCCGGGCGGGGATGGAAATCCAGTCCAGGGTCCGGTCCAGGACGTCCTTCAGGTCCACCTCCTGGAAGACGGGCGGTTTGGGCTTGGCGAATTCCAGGAAATTGGTGAGCATGCGGTTGATCCGCTCCGACTCCTCGCCGATAAACTGGATCATCTCCGACTGGACCGGCTGGGGAACCCTTTTCTTGAGCGTCTCCGCCGAACCCAGGATGATCCCCAGCGGATTCCGGATCCCGTGAACGAAGGAGGCGGCCATCTCACCCAGGGCCGCAAGCTTCTCGGACTGCATCATCTGCCAGTCCTTTTTTTTCAGGTCCTGGTAGAGGCGGGCCCGGGAGATGGCCATGGCCACGGCGGGGGCCAAAGCCTCCAGGGCTTCAATTTCCATGATGGTGAAGTTCTTCCCGTCTTTCTTCTCCCCCACCAGGATGAAGCCCAGGAGTCCCTCCTCCCACTCCAGCGGAAGGACCAGGGGAAGGCGCGCCTCCGTCATTTCCTGGACTTCGGGCTGGAGGGCGCGAAAATTCCTGACCGTTTCCAGCTCCACCGCTCTTCCGGACTTTTTCAGGTAGGCGATGAAAGGGCTGTCCGCGGAAAAATACCGCTCCCGGGGGAACCCTTTCTGGCTGAAAAGCCGGTAATAATTGGATTCGCTCTCCAGGATCCAGATTCCCACCCGGTCCAGGAGAAGGGCTTGGGAGATGAAGTTGACCGTGGCCTCGAGCAGCGTCTGAAGGTCCAGAAGATTCAGGAGGGTGCGGGTGAACTCGAAGAATTTCAGGCGGAAGAAGTACCTTTCCCGGTAGAAGAACCGGTCGATGAACTCTTCCACTTTCCTCTCCAGCGGGCGCAGGAGGAAGACCAGGACCAACACCATGGTGGCTTCCACCAGGAGCGAAGTGGTCTCCAGCTTCCGGGCCAGTATATCGCATACGTTTTTGATGAAGAGGACGTAGATCACCAGGAGCAGAGCGGAGAGGAGCGAATACAGAATCCCCCCCCGGATGATGAAGTGGATATCCACCAGGCGGTATTTCACGATGGCCAGAGCGAAAAAGAAGCTGATGAGGAGAGAATACAGGCTGGCCACGAAGAAGAAGGAATAGCCCAGGTGAAAGAAATAGTTCATCACGTGCAGGAGAAGCCCGATGATGAACACGGAGATGATCCCCACCAGCAGGTACAGGATCTGCAGCCGCTGGCGGGCGATCTTGGTGTGCCGGTAGGAAACGATGAAGTTGACCACTCCCCAGGTGAAGTACCCCAGGCCGATCAGGCCCAGGATCAGGGCCAGAAGCTGGGATTCCAGGCGCCCGTGGAAAGTGAAGACATAATAAAAGATGGACCCGATTTTTACCACCCGCCCGATGTCCACCTGAAGAAGGAGGATAAAGGGAACCAGCAGGGCCACCGGCCCCGCGTAGAGAATCAGGCTGCGCCAGCCGTCGAAGAAGCGGGTTATTTTCTGGGGAAAGACATAGGAAAAATGGAGGAAGAAGACGGGGAAGAGAAAGACGCCGATGAATATGACTTTAACCCCCACCAGGGCGATGGAATGGAGGTCGCTGTTGATCATGATCAGCTCGCCGGCGTTCCAGGCCACAAAGGAAAGGATGAGGAGCGTAAAGACCCGGTTCACCACCCCCTTGGGATTGTCATAGAAGACAATCAGGCAGAGGGTCAGGTTGATGGCGAAGGCCAGGGCTGCGGGGATGGCATAAACGTTCATGGCCGGCGAATCCCGATTCCTCTCTGATTTTGCCCCATTTTACAGCAGATAAAGAGATACCCCAATAAGAATATACCCTTTTCCGCGGATAAAAAAAAGAGGAAGAGGCTGAACGGCCTCTTATGAACGGATTAAGGAATTCGGATTACGGATTCAAAAGGCCTCTGCTCATCCAACTTTCAGCCGGAAGGAGAAGAGAATTGCCTGCCTTTCCCGCTAATGGCTCCGATCCCCCGTTCACATTTATCTGGGCAAACCGGGAAGAAAGTATTGTAGAATATAGGCGGGGGAGGTTATGAAGCACCTTTTCGAAGCCTGGAATGAAGTGGAGCCTCGAATCCGTCAGGCGCGCCTGCTTTTTCTTCTCCTGGATTACGATGGGACCCTGACGCCCATCGTGGCTCGCCCGGAGCAGGCGGCTTGTCCCCCCGGGGTGAAGTCTCTTCTGGAGAAGCTGCGCGATTCCCCCCGGGCCCTGGTGGCGATCATCAGCGGCCGGGCCCTGGAAGACCTCAAGGAGAAAGTGGGGGTCTCCGGAATTACCTACGTGGGGAATCATGGGTTGGAAATGGAAAACCCCGCGGGAGTTCACCGGAAGACTCTGTCCCCCCCGAGGCAGGATGAGTTGAGGCAGATCAGGAAATCCCTGGAAGCGAGGCTGATGCCCATCCCGGGGATCCATTTCGAAGACAAAGGGCCGATCCTCACCGTTCATTACCGGAACGCCCCCCGGGAATCCTCCCGCCAGGTGCAAGGGGCGGTGCAAGATGTTTTGGAGGGCTACCCGAACCGGTGGCAGTTTTCTACCGGGAAAAAGATCTTTGAGATTCGCCCCCGGATGGATTTTGACAAGGGGAAAACGTTAAACGAGCTTCTGCACCGATTTTCCCATACCGAACTCCTTCCCGTCTATCTGGGGGACGATGAATCCGACGAAGATGCTTTCCGGGCGATCCACGGCCGGGGGATTCCGGTGCTGGTGGGTGCCGGCACCGTCCCTTCGGCGGCTTCCTATTTCCTGCGGGACCCGTCCGAAGTCCTCGAATTTCTGCGGCGGTGTGAAGGGATCCGGAGAAATTGATTCCCCTACCGGAGTCTCATCCGGGAGAAAGGAGCGTATTCATGGCGACTCGAAGGGCCGCAAACCCTTTTATCTTTGTGGGCTGCTGGGAGCTCCGGGAGATGCTCGGCCGGAGCGCCCGCGATGAGCGGCAGCTGCTGGAGGCCATCGAAGAAATCCCCCTCGATTCCATTTATTATCACACCCACAGCTTTTTGCTCCGCCACAAATATATTGCCGGCCCCTATCCCAATGATTTCGCCACCTGGGCCGCGATCCAGGTGCGGGACCGGGTCCTGGGAGAAAAACTGGGGATCCTCAGCCCCTACGATTTCGGGAATCTGGAATCCATGCGGGCGGAAATCGTGACCATCATCGCCGACCACCTGTCCCGGCTGCAGATCATTCCCCGGGTCATCTACGAAGAGCCTTTTCACTTCATGCAGTCCCGCATCATCTCGGCTCCCACCGGCCTTCAGGCGCATACCCTGCCGGAATTCCGGGAGGTTCTGGGCTCGGTGGAGGCCAGCATCATTTATTACCACACCTTTGAGGCCATCCTCCGCCTCGGAAAACCGAAGGGCGACTTTGCCCTGTGGGTGGAAGAACAACTGGGTCTCCCCGAGTTGGGCGAGAGAATTTCCAAGATCGATCCGTACCGGATCAGCCTGGAATCCATGCGGGGCCGGATTCTGAGCCTCTGTGACGAATTTTTGGGGGAAGGGGGGCAGCAGAAATGAGCCGGCTTGAGGCCTACCGTGAAATCGCTCCCCAGGGGAGCGTGGAATTCCTCTTCCGTATGGCGGAAAAAATCCAGGGGAAGAAGATCATCCACGTCAATTCCACCAAATTGGGCGGAGGGGTGGCTGAAATCCTGAGGAGTCTTGTTCCCCTGCTGCAGAGCGTCGGGCTGGACGCCCAGTGGGAAGTGATCACTGGAAATGAGGAATTCTTTTCCACCACCAAGGCCTTCCACAACGCGCTGCAGGGGCAGGAGCAGAAAATTCCCCCCGCCATGCTCCAGAATTATCTGGAGGTGAACCGGGAAAACGCCCAACACCTTTCTCTGGAAGCGGATTTCGTGGTCATCCATGATCCCCAGCCCGCCGCGCTGATTGAAAGCCGCCGCGGAAAAGGGAAGTGGATCTGGAGGTGCCATATCGATGTTTCCCAACCCCAGAGGAAGGTCTGGGATTTCCTGCGCCAATTCGTGGTGAACTACGACGCGACGATTTTTTCCCTGCCCCGCTTTGCCCAGCGCCTCCCCATCCCTCAATTCCTGATCTACCCCTCAATCGATCCTCTGAGCGACAAAAACCGGGACCTCACCCCCGAAGAGCAGCAGGGAATTCTCCGGCGGCTGAAGGTTTCCCCGGACAAACCCATGCTTCTACAGGTCTCGCGGTTTGATCGTTTCAAGGATCCCCTGGGAGTGATTCAGGCCTACCGGCTGGTCAAGAAACACCATGACCTGCAGCTGGTTCTGGCCGGAGGGGGGGCCTCCGACGATCCCGAAGGAGAGATCGTTCTGGAAGAAGTCCGGCAGGCGGCCCAGGATGACCCCGACATCCATGTTCTTCTCCTTCCCCCCGATGCCCACCTGGAGATCAACGCCCTGCAGAGAGCCGCCGCCATCGTCCTGCAGAAGTCCCTGCGGGAGGGTTTCGGCCTGACCGTAGCCGAGGCCATGTGGAAGGGAAAACCGGTGATCGGAGGGTTTACCGGGGGGATTACCGTCCAGCTGGTTTACGGGGTCACGGGATTCACCGTGAATTCCGTGGAAGGGACGGCCTTCCGTATTCATCACCTGCTGGATAATCCCGAGGTGATGACCAAGATGGGCCAGGATGCCCGGGAGTTCGTGCGCCGGAACTTCCTGATCACCCGCCACCTGGGAGATTATTTAGCTTTGATGAATTATATGGGGCGCTGATTCCCAGGGGCGGAACCGAAGAAAGGCGGATCTGGCTCAGGCTGGAGATCAAATCTCCGGCCCAGCGGTAGATGTTCCTTTCTTTCAACCCTTCCCGCATCCTCTGCATGCGTGCTCTTCTCTCCTCGGGGTCCATTTCCAGGGCCGTGCGGATGGCCTCGGCCATCTGCTCCGTGTCGTAGGGGTTCACGATGAGGGCATCCTTCAGCTCCCGCGAGGCCCCGGTGAACTGGCTCAGGATGAGGACTCCGGAATCATCCCCTTTGGCGCCGATGAATTCTTTGGCCACCAGGTTCATCCCGTCGTGGAGCGAGGTGACCAGGCAGAGGTCGGCGGCCTCGTAGAAAGGGGCGATCTCCTTGTGGCTGTGGTGTCCTTTGAGGAACACGATGGGCTTCCATTCTTTGGTCTGGAAGCGCCAGTTGATCCTTTCGGCCTCCGCCTCCACCTGGGCCATCAAATCCCGGTACTCCTTGATGTGGGTCCGGCTGGGGGCCCCCAGTTCCACAAAGGTGAACATCCCCTGGTAGGGGGGATATTTCTCCAGGAAACGCTCGATGGCCAGAAATCGCTCCCGCAGGCCCTTGGTGTAATCCACCCGGTCCACCCCCACCCCGAGGTATTCCCCCTGAATGCCCAGTTCCCGCAGAAGGGTTTTCTTCAGGCCTCCGTTGAGGGGCTGGGCAAAAGAAGCGGGGGCGGGGGAAGCAATGCTGATGGGAAAGGGCTTCACCTGGGTCAGGTGGTTTTCCCTTCCCACGGTAAAATTCTCCCAATCGATCCTCGACTCCAGCACCCGGTCCACCGTCTCCAGAAAATTGTTGCAGTGGAACTGAACGTGGAAACCGATGAGGTCGGCTCCCAGCATGCCCTGGAGGATCTCCCTCTGCCAGGGACAAATCCCGAAGGACTCGGGGTTGGGCCAAGGGATGTGCCAGAAGAGGGCCACCCGGGCATCGGGTCTTTTTTCTTTGATCATTCGCGGGAGGAGGGCGAAGTGATAATCCTGGACCAGAATCCAGGGGTCCTGGCTGCTTTCCAGCTCTTCCAGGGTGGCCAGGGCAAATTTCCAGTTTACCGCCTCATAGTAGTTCCAGTCCTCCGCCCGGAAAATGGGACGGGTGTGGGCGATGTGGCAGAGCGGCCAAATCCCTTCGTTGGCGAACCCGTAATAATACCCCTCCTCCTCTTCCTTGGTCAGCCAGACCCTTTTCAGGATGTACTGAGGGTCTTCGGGGGGAACCCGCACCTGGTCCTTTTCGTCGACGACTTCCCGGTCCGCATCCCCGCTTCCATGGGCTACCCAAGTCCCTCCGCAGGCCTGCAAGATCGGCTCCAGGGCCGTCACCAGACCGCTGGCGGGGACGACGGATTCGACCTTCTTTCCCCGCTTCTCATGCACGTAGGGTTCCCGGTTGGAAATCACGAAGAGGGGCCTTCCCCGGAGGAGATTCCGCACGTGTTCCCGCAGCCGTGCCGGGGTCCAGAAGGTTTCGCCCTTGCGCCGCAGCCGGGCTTCCTGCTCGGCGGCGGAACGAGCTTCGAAAATGCTTTTCACCATCCGGGTGGCCTCCCGGGCCAGGGGTTCGAAGACTTTCCCGGGAGGGGGAGGAAGGGGAGTGCCTTCCTTATCGGTCCGCAGGCTTTTCATCCACTCGGCCATGCGGGCGATGGGGTGGACCATGCTCCAGCGGATCACCAGCAGGGTCGTCAGCGAGATGAAGAGCGCGCTGACCAGAAGGCGGATAAAATTACTCTCCCAGATGAGGGCGACGCGGTCTTTGATATGTTGCGTCTCGTAGAAAAGCACCAGGGCTCCGGCCACGTTTTCCTCGCGGTACAGCGGCAGGGCGTAGAGGTATATCTCTTTTCCATCCATGAGGAAAAAGGTCCCCTCTTCCTGGTCGGCGCTCATGACTCTCCCGACCAGGGGCAGTGGGGTTTTCAGGTGAGGCGCCAGGCGAACGGTGGCGGCCACGAGCTTGTCTTGAGCGTTGTACACCGCCACTCCGGTCAGCCTTTCCCGGTTCCCGAATTTCTCGACGATCGTCTGGAGGCGTTGGGCTTGACCTTTGGCGACCAGGGGTTCAATGTTTTCTTTCAGGCTCTCCCCCAGGACGGACGCCCGGCGCTCCAGATCGATGGTCATCCGCTCCTTTTCCTGCTGGACCTGCAGGACCGTGAAGAGAACGACGATGACGCTGATCACGATGAAAATGGAAAGGATGATGCGAAGGGTAATCCTCATCGGTGCCTCCTCTTCCTGAGTTGGACCTGGGAATCGAGTTTTCTCTTTGCTGAATGGAGCCGGAAGGAGTTTTCAGTCTCCCATATTTTCGGAGGGGTTGTCAACTTATCGAATGCGGAATAGATGCAGACCGGCCCCGCGGGCCTTGAGGACCGTCCCGCCCGCGGCGGGACTCGAGGAGCGCTTCGCTTGAGGCCAAAACCGAAGGTTCCCAACCAAGAATGCGGAGTGCGCCCTGAACCATGAAAGGTTCAGGGCTGCCCTGCACCCCACGCGGTGCAGGGCGAATTGCGGAATAAAAACGGTTGCCGGTTGCCGGTTGCCGATTGTCTATATTTTGTCTTTCACGGGCGACAGGGAACCGGGAACGGGCAACATTTTTCAGGACAAGCTCAGCATCTTCCGGGCTTCCGGGGCGGTGGCGATCTCCCGGCCGTATTCCCGGGCAATCTTCACCACTCTTTCCACCAGTTCGGCATTGCTCTTGGCCAGTCTTCCCTTGGAGTAGTAAATGTTGTCTTCCAGGCCGACCCGCACGTGCCCCCCCATGGCCATCCCCATGACCGCCAGGGGCAGCTGGCCCGGGCCGATCCCGATGACCGACCAGGTGGAACCCGCGGGAATGATCTCCGTAAGATACAGGAGGGATTTGGGTGTTGCCGGCATGCCTGCCGGGCTGCCCAGGACGAATTGAAAATGCAGGGGGGGCTTGATGAGGCCTTTTTCAAAATACCTGAGGCAGGTGTAAACCATTCCCACCTCGAAAATCTCTAGCTCCGGTTTGACCCCCTTTTCCAGGCATCCCCTGGCCAGGGCTTCCAGGAACTCCGGCGGATTCAGAAAAACGTTCTCTCCCATGTTGATCGAGCCGGCATCGTAGGAAACCAGCTCGGGCTTCAGGGCCAGGGGAGTCAGCCTCTGTTCGATGGCCAGGTTCCTTCCCGGAATCCCGCTGGTGGTGAGGCAAAGAACGCAATCCACCTCACTGCGGATCCGGTCTACCACCTCTTTGAAGATGGCGTAGTCCTGTGTGCCCAGGCCGGTCTTGGGGTCGCGCACGTGAATATGCAGGATCGACGCCCCGGCCTTCACTGCTTCGATCCCCGATTGGGCGATCTCCCGCGGAAGGATGGGAATATGGGGGGTCTGCTGGCGGCTGATCCGCGACCCGGTGACTCCCACGGTGATGATCATTTTTTCCATCCGACTGACCTCCAATCATCCGCAGATTTCGCAGATTACGCAGAAAGGAACAAGATCAAAATCCCCCAATAAGAACCGATTTACAGCCCTCAAAGCTCAAACGAACTTCCCTAGATATTCGTATTAATCCTTACCGCTTTAACCGTGTTCATCCGCGTTCATCCGCGTCCCATTACGTCTTTTGTCTTTAAGTCTTTTGCGAATATTGAATCTGTGTTTATCTGTGTTTATCTGTGTCCCCATAGATTTTTTGTTTCGGATTTCGAAATTCGAATTTCGAAATTGTATTTTTACATCCCCAGATAGGCCTTGCGGATGTGCTCGTTTCCCAGCAGCTCCTGAGAAGTTCCCTGAAGGGTGATCCTCCCGGTTTCCAGGATGTACCCCCGGTCGCTGTGGCGGAGGGCTAGGGTGGCGTTCTGCTCGATCAATAAAAGGGTGACGCCTTCGCGGCGGAGTTTATCGATGGTCCCATAAATCTCCTTGGTGATCTTGGGGGAAAGCCCCAGAGAGAGCTCGTCCATCAACAGCAGCTGGGGTTTGGACATGAGCGCCCGGCCGATGGCCAGCATCTGCTGTTCCCCGCCGCTGAGCGTCCCCGCAATCTGCGTCTTCCTCTGGTCGAGAACCGGGAAGAGGGAGAAAACCCACTGGACGCTTTCCGCTAAAGCCGTCCGGGCCCCGGGGGGATAGGCTCCCATCTCCAGGTTTTCGTAGACGGTCATGTCCTTGAACAACCTTCTCCCCTCCGGGACGCAGGAAACCCCCAGGCGGGTGATCTGGAACGGAGGCCTGCGGGTGATGTCCTTCCCCAGAAAAGCGATCGTTCCGCTGGGGGGATGGTGCACTCCCAGGACGGACTCCACGAAAGTTGTCTTTCCCGCTCCATTGGCCCCCAGCAGGGTGACCACCTCCCCCTTCTCCACCTGTATGGAGAGATCCCAGAGGATCTGGGCCTGGCCGCGGAAAATGTTGATTCCCATTACTTCAAGCATTCGCGTCACCCAAATAGGCCTCGATGACCCGCGGGTCGGAGACCACCTCTTCGGGTTTTCCTTCGCGGATCATCTTGCCCTGATCCAGGACGATGACCCGGTCCGAACCTTTCATGATGGCCCCCATCACATGTTCGATCCAGAAGAGGGTGATCTTCCGCTCGCTGCGGATCACCTCGATCAATTCCAGCGCCTGACGCATCTCCGAAGGGTTAAGCCCGGCCAACACCTCATCGAGGAGAATGACCCGGGGCCGGGTGGCCAGGGCCCGGGCCATCTCCAGCCTCTTCCTCTGGATGAGGGTGAGGTTCTGGGCCAGTCGATTCTCTTCGCCCGGGAGTCCGATGAACTTCAGCAGCTCCCGCGCCTCGTCTCTTTTGTCTTCTTTCTTCCGGGTTTCTCTCTCCTCCCGTCCCGCGATCCCCACCAGAACATTCTCCAGGCAGTTCATCTTCAAAAAAGGGCGGACGATCTGGAAGGTCCGGGCAATCCCCAGCCGGCAGATTTCGAAAGGGCGCAGCCCCCGGATCTCCCGCCCGTTGAACCGGAGGGTTCCCGTGTCGGAGGGGAAAACCCCACTGATGAGGTTGAAAAGGGTGGTCTTGCCGGCTCCGTTGGGGCCGATGAGGCCCACGATTTCGCCTTCCTCCAGGTGGAAATCCACCTCTCGCACGGCCGTCAGGCCACCGAAAGATTTGGTCAGGTTTTTTCCTTCCAGAATGGCGCTCACGGTTGTCTCCGCATTTTTGCCCAGGTTCCCATGATTCCCTCGGGGGCAAACCGGGATACGGCCAGAGCCACCAGGCCGAAGAGCAGGACATGGTATTCGCCGTAAACCCGGATGTATTCGGAAAGGATTTCCAGGACGAAAGACCCGATGATCGGCCCGGCAAAGCTGCCCATCCCTCCGATGACCGCCATGGCCAGAACCAGGAACATCTGCCCCAGGGAGGGAATGTCCGGAGTGACGAGCATCAGGTAGTGCCCGTAGAGCCCGCCGGCCAGGCCGGCCATGGCGCTGGTCAGGGTGAAGGCCAGGACCCGGACCCGGATGGTGTTGATCCCCGAGGAGGAAGCGGCCACCTCGTCGTTCAGCACCGCCCGAAAGGTGAGTCCCCACTCCGACCGGATCAGCCGGTGGATGAAGATCAGCATCCCCACGGTGGCGGCCAGAAAGACAAAGTAGTAATTCGTTTTGGAATATTCCGCAAAAAGGCCGGGGGTCTGCAGGCCCATGGTCCCCCGGGTCCAACTTTCCTCGTTGGTGATGATGATGCGCAGGATTTCGGAAAACCCGAGGGTGGTCAGGGAGAGGTAGATCCCCCCCATGCGGATACAGAGAAATCCCAGGCCGAATCCCAGCAGCGCGGCGACCGCCGTTCCCACAAGGATTCCCAGCCAAGGAGACAACCCCAGAAACACGGCCAGCATTCCCGAGACGTAAGCGCCCACGGCGGAGAAAGCCGCATGGGCAAAGGAAACCTGCCCGGTGTAGCCGGCCAGAAGGTTCCACGAGGCGGCCATCATCACGTAAAAAAGGCTGATGATCATCGTGTGGAGCCAGTACTGGGACAGGACGAAGGGCGGCAGGATCGCCCCAACGGCCAAAATTGGAATCCACCAATGTTTTTTCAAATCCATAATAAGATCGTTACTGGTTACTGGTTACTCGTTGCTGGTTCCTTGGTTTCCCCTACACCCTGCCCCCTGCACCCTATATTTATGTCTTCTGCCCGTACAGTCCCCACGGCCGGAAAACCAGGACCAGGATCAGGATAACGAAGGCGAAGATGCTCCGGTACATGGTGGAGATGTAGGCGGCGCCCAGGTTTTCGATGATTCCCAGGACCAGTCCTCCCACCAGACAACCCTTGAGAGAGCCCATTCCCCCCAGAACGACGACGACAAAGGCGTTCAGACTGATCGAAGAGCTCCCGGTGGGCGTAACCGGGAAGACGGGAGCCAGAATGACTCCCGCGGCCCCGGCCAGGGCGGCCCCCAATCCGAAGGAAAACATGTTCATCCGCAGATGATCCACTCCCATGAGGGAAGACATCTCCCGGTCCTGGGAAATGGCCCGGATGCTTTTGCCAAACCAGGTCTTTTTAATCAGATAAAAGATGAACAGGAGGATGCCGATGGAGATGAAGAATGAAGCCAGCCGCTGGTTTCCGTAATGAAAAAGGCCGAACAGGTTCGTGGCCCCGCTCACCAGGTTGGGGGGTTTGTTCGGGTAGGGGCCGAAGATCAGCAGCGCCAGGTTCTGGAGGACGATGGAAAGCACAAAGGTGATGATCAGGGAATACATGTCATCCCCGTAGGTGGGGCGGATGAGCGTGCGTTCCATCAGGAGTCCAAAGAGAAACACAAAACCGACCGCCACGATCATGGAAAGAACGGGGGGCAGGCCCAGGGAGTTGCTCAGATGGTAGCTGAAGTAGCCGGCGAAGATGTACATCTCCCCGTGGGCGAAATTCACCACTTTCATGATTCCCACGATGAGGGACACGCCGATCGCCGAGATGGCGTTGATCACCCCGATCACGATTCCGTTGGTCACATACATCAAGAATTCAGCCATATCTCATCCCGTAGGTAGGGGCGGTTCGCGAACCGCCCCTCCGGGCATCGCTTTTTACTTTGTCTTCTTCAAGGGGCCCGTGGCCCCCTCTTTGGGATAGACCACCACCTGCTGTTTGTTCTGCCACTGAACGACCAGCATGGGGGGCATCCACTGGTGGTATTCGTACGATCCCTGCTTCAGCCCAAACTTGACCATCCCGGTGGTGACTTCGAGGTTGGTCTTCTCCAGGGCCGCCACGAGGGCCTCGGGATCGGTCGATTTGGCCCGGTTGATGGCGTCGGCGGCGATGAGAACCACGTTGTAGATGGAGCGGGTTTTGTAGTCCGTCGGGGCTTTCCCGTACTTCTTCACATAATCATCCCAGAACTTCCGGCTGGTGGGGGTCAGATGGACCTTTTCATGCATGCTGGACATGAAGAGTTCCAGCTCTCCCGCGTTGCCCACGTTCTTCCAGAAGCTGTCCCACAGGCTGGGCGGTCCGGCCCCGTCCAGAATGAGGGCCTTGGGGCTGAGGCCCACTTCACTGGCCTGGCTGATGAAGAAATGCAGTCCCATGCCGTAGATGTAGGCGAGGATGATGTCCGGATTCTCGCCCTTGAGCTTGGTCAGCTCGGTGTAGAAGTCCTTGCTCTCCCGCTCTACTTTCAGGGTGACGAAGGGGATGTTCATGTTCTTTAGGTTCATCTCCGTCCGCTCGGCAATGCCGGCGCCCCAGTCGGAGTTCTCCCGGACGATGGCCGCTTTCTTGAAACCGTTCGCCTTCACGAAGGGGGCAATGTAGAAATCGACCACTCCGCTGTTGGCCGGGCCGGCCCGGAAGACCCACTTGTAGCCCTTCTGGGTGATGTCGTCGTGCCAGGCTTCGCAGATAATGAGGGGGATCTTGTAGCGGTTGGCCACTTCGATCTCCGCCAGGGCGGAGGAAGAGTGGCTCTCCCCCACGACGATGGGAACCTTTTCCCGGGTCGCCAGTCTTTCCAGGGCCGAAGCGGCCTTTTCGGGAACTCCTCCCGTGTCTTCGAAGACCACTTCGACCCTCTTCCCCATCACCCCGCCTTTGGCGTTGAGGTGGTCCAGGGCAATGGCAATGCCTTCTTCAAAGGCTTTTCCGGTGGCCGCCGCCGGCCCGGTCCTCGGCCCGACCACACCGATCTTGACCGTGTTCTGGGCAAAGGCCAGGGAGCCAAGGGCGAAAAGCAGGATGAGAGTCAGACACAATGATTTTTTCATCTTTACACCTCCTTGTTTAGTGCTTGAGATTTGATGCATGGAATAGGGAATGCCGTTTTGGTCCCACCCCCTGAGCTCGTAATACTCATCGAGCATCCGGTTGACCTTCTCCTCTTTGGGCCATTCAAAATTTATCTCCCCCCCTTCGGAATTGTCAATACCAAAAGGAGGCTTGAGAAACGCGGAATTGGGAATGGGGAATGCGGAATGCGGGATAAAAGGCTCAATCCACATTTGCCAGCCGCCGACGCTTCAGGGTAAAATGTCTTATCTTGCCCCAAATT
>JAPLIW010000040.1 GCA_026388915.1 Deltaproteobacteria bacterium | reverse complement strand
GATACCGTCTTGGCTCGTCGAAGTAATGAAGGCGGACGCCGTATAATGGCGTTCGAGCACAAGTTTCCGACAGAAAAGCTCATAGCGCTTCATGTATGAGGCGCCAACGAACTCCGGGAGAACCTTGAAATGTGGTTCCTGAACACTAACTGGCCGATTCGACGCCTCGCAGTCTTCAAGCATGAAAAAATAGCCGAGGAAAGGCTGTGGACTATGCAGATAGGCGCGTTCGCGGAAAGCCGTCCAGAGGTCAAGGGCGCTGCCCATTGCCTCCTCAGTCCGGTTATTGAAGTTGTTGCCGAAAGAGGGACCGACCTGTGACTTGGCCTCTATCGCGGCGATCAATGTCTGTTCCTTGACCACAAGGAGGTCCCATTCCTTGGTAGGCCTGAAGAAACCGGGAAGTTCAATTGCTTTTTTTCGGAAAATGAATCGTTCGTCTATTCCAGCCTGCTTGATTAGCTCCGTAAAAAGGTCAATGAAACCGTCCCTCTGCGCGCCGCCGGTTACTGCGCTGCGGAAACCCTGGTCTGTCTTGCCGCTCTGCTCTTGTTTCCGCCGTTGAGCAGATCGGGTTCCCCAATAATGGGCTACAGCCAGCCCCGTTCTTTGCGTCAATTCATGGAGGATTTGGGTCCGTTCCATAATGGTGGCAGTATAGCAGATTTACTCCTTTATTCCAAAGGGCAACTATTGATGAATTCGTAAAAAGTCGAAATTCCCTGGAATGCGTCATTCCGGCGAAAGCCGGAATCCATTCAATTCAAGATGTTCTGGCCCCCGGTTTTCGTCGGGGTGGCGATCCAAGAGACTTCTTGCGAGACCATCAACTATTGAAGCTGGGGCAATTGGATTAAAGTATTTCCTTTCCTTTTTTCTTGGAATCATGATGAAACCCTAATCTTCCAGCTCTATTACCTTTTTTCCTCTCCCGGCCTTTATTTCTTCGAGCCCTTCCTGGCATTCCTTCAGAAAACCGGGAATCCCCAGCAAGGAAAGGGTCTCACGATGTCTGGATATATATTCTTCCGCCATCTCCGAGAAAATATCCGCCAACGACTTGTTTTCATGGCTTGCGATCGCCCGAATTTGTCGTAACTGCTCTTCGCTTATTCTGATTGTCGTTGCACTTTTTGCCACTTTCTCTCACCTCCGAATCAAAAATAGCATTATGCTTTTATAATTTCAGGGTAGTGCTATCACCGTCATTTCGGAAAGAGGTTTTGAAATAAAGGTCACTATTGGACGGGATTAACTTTGGACCGATCGTTTCTCGATAGAAATAACGGTTTACGATTCACCTTTCTTCTCTCGGCCGTGCGTGGCGTACCATTCGAGCTGGCGAAAAATTCCCCGCAGGATGGCGACGTCGCGGTCGCCGAGGTTGGCCCGGCCGAAGATTCTCCTCAGGGTGTGCATGATCCTCTTGGGATTTTTCGGGTTCAGGAAACCGATCCGCAGGAGGAGTTCCTCCAGGTGGTTGTACATTCCCTCGATCTTCTTGAACTCCGCCAGCTTGGGTAATCTCCCCGAAGATAAACAAGCTTCGCCCTTCCGCACCCGTCTTTCACTCCGCATTCCGAATTCCGCATTCCGCATTTCAGCTAGGCTGGCCAGGTACAGTTCATAACAGAGAAGGAGGACCGCCTGGGCCAGGTTCAAAGAGGATAGTCCGGGATGAGTGGGAACCTGGATCAGAGCGTGACAGGGATCAAGTTCCCGGTTTGTCAGCCCTCTGTCTTCAGGTCCGAAGAGAATGGCCACGGGAATGGAACGGGCGTGCTGGAGGATCTCCGGGGAGATTTCGCGGGGAGAGATGAAAGGCCCGCGGTTCATCCCTTTGCGCGCCGAAGTCCCGGCGATCCATCGAAAGCCTTGGAGGGCCTCTTCGAGAGAGGAAAAGATCTTCGCCTTGTGGAGAATGTCCTTGGCCGACGTGGCCATCATCCTGGCTTCCGCCGACAGAGGGTCCTGCTCCGGGGAAACCAGGATCAGCCTGGAGAGGCCCATGTTCTTCATGGCCCGGCAGACCGACCCGATATTACCGGCGTATTGCGGCCTTACCAGGACGATGGTGATATTCCGCAGGGGGTCGCTTAGCATGGGGATAAATGGGGGGGAAGGTTGGCGTATGCGGATGGTGGCGATGCTTCGATTTTCAGGATTCCCGATTCATTTTGCTTTTTATAATTCCGCATTCCGAATTCCGCATTCCGCATTTGATTGGCCTTTCGGAATCCTGCTTTCTCGGCTTCTTCGGCGGAGTCGAAGAAGACCCGGTTCTTCAGGCTCACCCGCGCGGCGGAAGAGCTCCCCGGAAGATGATACACCCTGGTTCTTTTATTTCCCACAATCTTGTCCCCGGGCACCGGATTTTCCTGAAAAGACCGACTATTCCTGTCTCTCCCGGGAAAACGTTTCAGGGAAGAAAAAAGGCTCTCATCCCCCCGGTGGCGGGCCCGGAAATCGCGGGGACGTTCTTTGAGCCCCTGTGTCCGGTCCCACACCCCCCATCCTTTTTCCCGCGCTGAATTCTCGGCCTCTTCCAGCCGCGCGGCATACCTGCCCCGGACCGGAGCCCGGTAGAAAAAGGCATTTCCCGACTCGACCATTTCCCGGTTGACGAGGGATTCCCCGACGAAAACATAAGCCAGGAGGCGCCCGTAGACATCGCGCTCATCCCGGTTTTCGGTTTCCAGCCGGACCTTGCGGTCCTTCAGCCGGGAGAGGGCAAACTCTCTGGCTTTCCTTCCCCATGGCTCCTGCCCTTTCTGTTTGCGGCTGGCTATCTCCGGCGCATCGATCTCCCGCAGGCGGACAAACTCCTCATGCCCCTTGATTCGCACCAGAAGGGTGTCCCCGTCGAAAACCTTGACTACCCGACCCTGATAGGTCTTGCCCGAGGCGGAAGAGAATGGAAGGAATAAGGCGAGGGAAAGAAGGAGAAGAAAAGGCAGCCCCCGGATGAAATTCTTCATAAAGAAACCTGAGGCCCATTTACAGGCGGTCCCGCCCAGGAAGGAGGATCACTCCGAACTTTAGGCATTCTTGGCGGTTCTTAATCCACTTTGGCCAGCTCACGATAGATCTGCATCTCTATCTCGTCAAAGAACTTGTCGTACTGGGGTTTTTCCAGAATTTTGATCACCTTCCATCCCTCTTTGACCTTTTTCTCGGTGGTAATGACCAGGATTACTTCTCTCTCGCGCCGATCAAGCTTCTTGACCGTAACCTCTACCTTGGTCCTCGTGTTTCCGGCGGGAATGTAATCCGTCTCCACCCTTCCCTTCTCGGTATCCACTTTGGGGTCGGCATAACCCTTCTCCCGGAGAAGGTTGGCGACTCCCCTTATAATGTACTTCTCGTTGAATTCATAGACCCGAGAGTGCTTTTCTGGGGGCAGGGGCTCTGAGGAATCCGATTCCTCCTCGCAGGCGCTCAGAAAGAAAACCAAAAGGATGGGAAGGAGAAAAAGCCCTCCCCATCCTCCGACCCGAAACCCTG
>JAPLIW010000631.1 GCA_026388915.1 Deltaproteobacteria bacterium | reverse complement strand
GCCCAGGTTGGCCTCCCGCATGGAGATGAATCCTTCGATGGCATGGGTCAGGGCATCCATTCCGCTGGATGCCGTGATTCCCGGCGGCATGGAAAGGGTCAGCAGGGGATCTTCGACGGCTTCTTCCGGGATGTTCAGCGGGCTGTGGACAATGAATTTAACCTTCCGTTCCGTATCGGTAATCACCGCGCCCCAGCTTACTTCCGATCCCGTGCCGGCGGTCGTGGGAATGGCGATCAGGGGAGCTTTGGGCTTTTTAATTTTCCCCCGCCCTTCGTAATCCTGCAGACGGCCCCCGTTGGTAGCCAGAACCGCAATGCCTTTGGCCGCGTCTATGCAGCTGCCCCCGCCCAGGGCGATGATGACGTCACAACCCTCTTTTTTATAAACATCCAGACCTTCTTGAACCTGCTGGGTCGTCGGCTCGGTTACCACCCCGCCGTAAGTCACCGGCTGCAACCCGGCCTTGGAGAGAGTCTGAGAGACCTTCTCGATGACTCCCACAGGGCCCAGGATTCGGTCCGTCACAATCAAAACTCTTTTGGCCCCATAACTCCTGGCGATCTCTCCTGCCTTTTCAGACGCCCCCAACCCGAAATGCACGCCCCGTGGAAATCGAACCTGGTAAGATCTGAGGAAGTCCATGCTCCATATCCTTTCAATCGTTATCAGTTACCGCTTAAAAAACCGATGCTAGATACTGGATGCTGGATAAATCACCCCCACCCTGGCCCTCCCCCCTCCAAGGGGGAGGGGAATAAAAACGGTTAACCGCAGACTTCCTTTATAACCCGGTAGAGGACCTGCGTTCCGAAGAGCAGGTCTTCGGCCGAGATCCGCTCGTTGTGGCCGTGAACCCGGCTCAAGAATTCTGAAAGGTTGGCTATGGGCATCATGGGCTGGAACCCGTAGGCTACAACTCCCTTGTCCCGGAAGAACCGGGAATCGGTTGCCCCGGTGAGCATGCTGGGAATCATTTTGGCCTTGGGGTCCGTCTCTTTCAGGACCTTATCCAGGGCTTTATACAATGGATTATCCGAAGGCGATTCAGATGCCGGCGAGGTCTGGAGGATTTCAATCTCATAGTCCCGCAGGTCGAATAATAAATGGTTGATCTCCCCCTTGACCATCTCTGGGGTGACCCCCGGCAGAATGCGGCAGTCCACCTGGCAGGAGCATTCGCTGGGAATAACGTTGGTCTTCTGCCCCCCCTGGACTACGGTGGGGACAAAAGTGTTCCGCAAAATAGCCCCGGCCATTCCTTTGAAACCGGGATCGGGAATCCGTTTTTCCACCCTTCGGGAGAGAAGCGGGTTCAGGAGCTGGCGGATGAACCAGGAGCGGGGGAAAGGCTGTTCTTCAGCGATTCCCTTGATGAAGAGATCGGTCGTCAGGTTCCGGCGTAAGGGGGAACGATAGGCAGCAATTCTCTCGATGGCCTTGGCCATCTTGACCACGCAGTTGTCATCGTGGGGAACGGACGCATGGCCGGGTTTTCCCTGGAAGGTCAACTTCAGCCAGCAGACTCCTTTTTCGGCGGTCTGGCAGGTGTACACATTCCTCTGCCCCACAACCATGCCCACGCCCCCGCCTTCGTTGATGACGTATTCCGCCCTCATCAAATGGGGATGCTTTTCGAAAAGCCAGCCCACTCCCCACTTCCCGCCGGTCTCTTCATCGGCCGTGGCCAGGTAAACAATATCCCGCCGAGGTTGGAAACCCTCTCTTTACAGCAGCAGGAAGGCCATGAGCTCGATGATCCCCAGGGATTTGCAGTCCTGCGCCCCCCGCCCCCAGATTTCCCCGTCCACGACGGCCCCGGAATAAGGCGGGTGCTTCCATTTATCCGCCTCCGCCGGAACCACATCAATGTGATGGAGCAGGATGAGGGGAGAAAGGCCGTCCTTGCCTTTCATCGTACAGATCAGGTTTCCCCTTTCCGGCTGGGATTCCAGGAGCGTCGTGGCCAGCCCATCATTCTCCAGAACCTGCTGGAGGACCCTGGCGCCGGCCATTTCCTTCCCGGGCGGATTCGTGGTCTCCGCCTGGAGGTATCGGCTGAGAATCTTTACCGCTTCTCCCTTTACCTTTCCCCAGTCAAAATTCATCGAAAACTCCATTTCAAAGAAATTTCACCGCAGAGATCGCAGAGTATTAAAAGAAAATACATATTGCAGGTTTTTATGCGTATCAATTTAATGTTTTGAAAAAGCATGGAACAAAGCGGTCATCCAGGCTTGTCATTCTTGCGGAAGCATAAATCCGGGTCGTATTTTTTTGTCCTGGATTCCCGTTTTCACGGGAATGACGGCATAATTCAAACCGCAACTGGATCTTTTTCAAAAAGCCAAATTGTCCCTATTCTCTCTATATCAATAATTCGCCTCTGCGTTCTCTGCGACCTCTGTGGTTCAATTGTTATTGTCTCTTTTTCATGGCCTCCCAGTAGACTTCCTGGATGGGGATGCCCTTTTCCCCGGCGATGCGGCGGCAGTCGTCGTACTCGGGCTGGAAGCGAATCTCCCCGGACACTTTCACCCGGACTTTGCCGTAGCGGGTCTCCACCTCGCGCACTTCCCGGGGGAGCTTCTTCCGGTTGACCGAAAAGCTGCGAACTCCCAGGGTGGTGGATTCCCGCAGGATCAGCTCGGAAAGCGCTTCCGCGTCCTTTTCCTCGGCGATCACCCGCAGCAGAGTGCCCGGCCGGTTTTTCTTCATCTGGAGGGGAGATAGGGCGACATCGAGGGCTCCCTTCTGAAAGAGCCGCTCCATCAGGTAGTCATAGAACTCCGGGTTCATGTCGTCGATGTTCGATTCCAGGATTACCGCCCGGTCCGTGAGATAGGCCTCGGAGGCTTCCCCCAGAACCAGTCGCAGCAGGTT
>JAPLIW010000831.1 GCA_026388915.1 Deltaproteobacteria bacterium | reverse complement strand
CTTCCAGCCGCGTAATTTTACCCCCCGGGATCTGCAGGAAAAGATCTTCTGGGCCTACAGCCAGACCTACAACCTGCGCTCCCTCTGGCAGCGCCGCCCATTTTCGTTCCAGCATTTCAGCCTCTATCTGGTCCTGAATTTTGGTTACATGAAGGGATTGAAGAAGATGGAGAGGGAAGTGATGGGAGGCAAATAAAAAAAATGACCGCCGACCGTGGACCGACGACCGTTGACGGAGGTCTGCGGTCGACCGTCTGCGGTCGGCTGTCGGCGGTCATCAGGTTTTCTTCACATACGCCTGGCCGATCTTGAGGTAGAGTTTTTCCTTCTTCGGCTTCAGGTTGATCCCCTTGGCGAAAAGCTCCGCCGCCTTCTGCGTATCCCCCTTTTCCAGGTACGCCAGCCCGGCATCCACGTAAAGGTCTTCATCGTCAGGGGCCGCCTGGAAGGATCTGTTGAAATACTCCTCCGCTTTCGCCGGCTGTCCGGCTTTTAAGAACGCCAGCCCGGCGCGCAGAAGGACATTCTTCTTGGGAGCGTAAGAAACGGCCTTGCCGGTGAGTTCCTCAACTTTTGAAGCCTGACCCTGCTCGGCATAGATCTCGGCCATGTCCAGGTAGTTGTCTTCATCCTTGGGGTCGAGCTGAACCACTTTCGCAAAAAGTTCTTCCCCTTTGGCGGTCTGGCCCTTTTTCAAGCAGGCCATGGCCATCCACAGGGGGATGTTTTCTTCTTTGGGCTTAGCCGCTACGGCCCGGTCGTAAGTCTCCCAGGCCTTCTGCTCCTGGCCGACTTCCAGGTAAGCAACCGCCGTGTGGATAAAGGACCGGTAACGGTCTGGTTTCATCTTGAAGGCTTTTTCGAACAATTCGCCGGCTTTTTCCACCTGGCCTGCTTTCAGGTACCCGTACCCGATGTCCAGATAGTTCTCTTCGTCGTCGGGGTCCAGCTGGTAAACCTTGGCGAACATCTCTTCCGCTTTCGTCCCCTGGCGGGCCTGCAGATAGGCCAGGCCTGCTTCCAGGTACAGATTCTCCTCCTTGGGTTTGATCTTGACCGCCTGCTGAATCAGTTCATCGGCTCTTTGGTTCTCCCCCTTTTTCAGGTAGGCGGTTCCCATCCGGAGGGGAATCTTGTAGCTCTTGGGACTGGCCTTGAGCGCCCTGGCAAAGAGGTCTTCGGCATTGGCTCTTTGTCCCTTCTCCCAATAGCTCAGCCCCGCCTGGAGCATGTAATCCCCGTCGTCCGGCTTCATGCTGATCATTTTTTGAAAGAGGTCTTGGGCAACCTCTGCCGGAGCACGGAGGAAGAAAGATGCATCCAGGTTCTGGGCCCCGGAAAACCCGGCCGAAAAGGAAAGAACAGCCAGAGAAATAACTGCGGAGATGAATACCCTTCTCATGAAATCTTCTCCTTTCCGATCACCTGAGGGTGCAGGGTGCAGGGTGGGGGGAACCTGCGGTCAATATTATGTCAGTAGTCCGTTGTCCGTTGTTAGGCCTGGTTCCTCGTCGCTTGTACCTTAACCTTGCTTCTCGCTTAAACTATTTATCCTCTGCGTTCTCCGCGTGCTCTGCGGTTATGTTTTTATCGGATTTTCGCCTGCAGCTCTTTGACCGCCAGCTGCACGGTTTCATCCGCCACCTGGCTCAGAGGCCGGAAAATCATGCCCCCAGTTTGGGAAATCGACCAGAGAACCAGGCCGCTCTTTATGGACACAAGGCGGGCGGTAAACCCGAAGTTGAACCGGTTATAATGGCTTACCGCTCCCAGGACGAGACCATCTACCTGAAGAAGTTCCCCCAGTTGACGGAGGGTGGCCTTGTCCATCTCCGAGGTTTTACCGAATCCCCTCTCCTTGAGGACCTTTTCAATTTCCCCCCGCTCCGCAATCTGATACCGGTTGGTCTGGAGAAGGTAAGACTCAAAGAGTTTGCTGATGTGGGAGCCGGCCTGGGGATCATTCACCGGAGTTTCAAAAGTCAGCACGGCCACCCTTTTGATGTTCTCCTGATCCAGGAGAGATCGGTTCACGCTGGGCCGGCTCGCCGTTTTGGCGGCACACCCGAAAAGGTAAAAGATAAGGAGGAGCCCAATGGCCCAGAAGGCCGGGCTCCATTTCCGACTTTTCTGCCTTCTCAGACTCATAACCAGATCTTTACCGCTTTCCGGCTTTCAGGATTTTCTTTTCCGAAAAGATTGGAGTTCTCGGGTTCCCGGTGTTAGGGCAATAAGTTACTTCCCCGTAGCGGTCGGCCACCACCAGGTCGTTCAGCCCTCTCCCCTTGCTCAACACCTGGGGGATGGCGCCCGGACCCAGCTTAAGAGGAAGCTTGTCCCCCTCGTTGTTGAACTGGGGCTCGTGGTTGGTTCCCTGGTTGAGGAAGACGAAGATCTCCCCGTTGTCATTCCCGATCACCAAATCTTTCTTGCCGTCCCCGTTCCAATCCACCACGTCGGGGGCAGAATCGGACCCCACGTCCAGCTTTCCGTTGTTGAGCTTAATGAGCTTCCCGAAGACCGGCTGCTGATTCGTCCCTTCGTTGAGGTAGAGGAAGATTTCTCCGCTACCGTTTCCCATCACCAGGTCTTTCTTCCCGTCCTCGTTCCAGTCGGTCACGCAGGGAGTAGCGCGGCTTCCCGTGTCCACGTCTTTCCCCCCTGCCTTCACCATAACTCCGGAGGCAAAGTTTCCGTCTCCCTGGTTCAAGAAGAGATGGAGGTATCCCCCTCCGTTTCCCACCAGGAGGTCCACCTTTCCATCCTCATTCCAGTCCACGAGGTAAGGGTAGGACGGCCCCCTCACCTTGATCTCCTTCCCTCCGGCTCTCACCTTGGTCCCGGCGTCGTACCGGGGTGATTCCTTGCTCCCGATGTTTATGAAGAGCCAAACATATCCGTCCCGGTCCCCCAGGAGAAGGTCATGCATGCCGGCCCATTCCACCAGGATTTTGTTTCCCATGATTCTCCCCGGGATCTGCATCCTGGGAGGCGGAGCCACCGGGGCTGCCGGGGAAGGCGGCGCCGGGGCAGGCGCCACCGCAGGGGGCGGCGCGGGAAGAGGCGACACCGGCGCGGGCGTTACGGCCATTCTCTCTCCCAAAGCCTGCTTGGCCAGGTTGCCGGCGGCGATGGAGATTCCCGGTTCATGCAGGACGATCTCGGCCCAGGAAGCCTCCCTTTCCACGGTCTGGACCACCATCTCTCCGATCCGAATGTCTTCTCCGGCCAGCATCTTGCCGGTCACCGGATGGCGCACCGGGGCCCCCTTGCGCAGGGCGAAAAATCTCATCCCCGGTTCCACCCCGTTGATCCGCCCCAGGTCGATCATGGCCCGCTTCCCGCTGACCATGACCACGTAGCCCTCCAGGGGGAATTCCTTCTTGAAGGAATCGGCCAGGGAGTCCATCAACCTCTCGACCCCATCCAGGCCCACTCCCCGGACCCTTTCCGCTTTGATGATCGAGCCGTCCTGCACGTTGATCAGGCGGGCGTTCACGTCGTAGGTGTTTCCGATCTGGATGACCGATCCGGAAACGATGACCTTCACTCCCAGCAGTTCCCCCACCTTGGCCGCGGTCTCCTGGTTGATCACCCCGCTGATCCCCAGCTGCTGCTCCTTCAGAACCTTCTGCAGCTGGGACCGCTCCACCACCTCGAACCGCCCCGTGTTGGCCAGGGAGGTGATCAGCCATTCAGCGACGATCTCTCCGATCTGTTTCCCCTGGAATTCCTGGAAGGCCTTCTGTTCGAAGTCGATCACCGCCACCCGGGTTTTCGCAGCAGCCCGGGATTCTGCGGGGAATAGACCGAAGAAAAACAGGCCCAGCAGCAGGATAAGGGCCACGGCTCCAATTCTTCTCTTCGCTTGCATAGATCCCTCCTGGATGGGGAAGCTATTTCATGAGCTTCAGGTAACCCTGAAGGACGACCATACAAATGTAGAAGGTGTCAATCACCGGGCGGAAGTTGCTCCGGGGAGCGTTTCCGTTGAAATGGTAGATGTTCTTTACGGGAACGCTGCTCAGGCGAATTCCCCGCCGCACGGCGCGCAGCAGAACCTCGGTTTCGGTCTGAAAATGCGAAGTGGTCAACGGGATCGAACGGAGGGTTTCCGCGGGATAGAGGCGAAAGCCGCACTGGGTATCCTCCAGGTACTGGCCCAGGGCTTTGGAAATAAAATAGACCGCGGTCCGATTGGAGTAGTAACGCTGGGTGGGAAAACGGTCGGCCTGGGCCATGCGCGATCCGATCAGAATGGCCCGGGAGTCTCGTTCGTGGGCCGTCAAAAAGTTGGGGATATCCGCCGGGTCATGCTGCCCGTCGGCATCCAAAGTGAGGATGGCTTTGCAACCGTTGCGCATGGCGAGGTGAAATCCCTGTCGAAGGGCATACCCCTTCCCCCGGTTGGAAGGGATGGAGACAATTTCCGTGTTGCGGCTGCGGGCCACTTCCTCCGTGCGGTCCGTGGACCCATCGTTCACCACGATCACCCGAGGTATATATTCTTTCGTTCTTTCAATCACTTCCCCTACTGAACTCTCGGCATTGTAAGCAGGTATGATCGCGCAGACGGGGTTTCGCTCCACAATTTCTCCCTTGAATCTTGACAATCTCAACTCAAGCTGATAAAGGTCACAACAGCCGGGCCCGCATGAAGACCTTAACACTCTAATATTTTTACCAAATATGCCTTATAATTAGCAATAACAAAATATGAAACAGTTCAGCAAAAAACGGCAATCTATCTTTTTCTTTCTCGGCTCTTAAGTCTCCGTGCTCTCCGTGACCTCTGTGGCTGAGTAATTTTCAAAATATGAACTCCATGCGAACGCGTATTTTTTCCAAGATCGCCCGATTTTCTTTCTTCCATCGCCGCTGCCTGATTCTGGGAGCTTTGATTCTGGGAGCCATGGCCGGGTTCCTGATCACCCGCCTTCAATTTCAGAGCGACGTGCTCAATCTTCTCCCTGAAAAAGCCCCCCGGACGCAGGCTTTCGTCAAGTTCCTCAAAGAATTCGGGTCCGGAGATTCCCTGTTTATCGTTCTGGAGCGCAAGGGCGGGGAAGAAGTGGAATCCCTCATTCCCTTTGCCGAAGTCCTGGTTGACCGCCTGATGGCCACGGGGGAATTTACCGAGATTATCGGACGCATGGAACCGGAAGTGAAGGAGAAAATGGCCCTTCACTTTCTCCGCAGGGCCCTCCTCTATTTGCCGGAAGAAGACCTGAAGACGGTGGAATCCAAACTTTCGGACCGGGGGATCGAAGAACAAATCCGGCTCCTGAAAGCCAGGCTCTCTTCCCTGTTCACCTCCCCCCTGGCGGCCTATGATCCGCTCGAACTTCTCCCCCTGTTTCAAAAAAACCTGCCCCTCCCGCCTTCCCTTGGAGACTCCGATTCTCAAGGTTACCTGATTTCCGCCGACCGGAAGATGATGCTCCTGATCGCCAAACCCAAAGGGTCGGCCCCGGATGTGGATTACGACGAGCGGCTGGTAAAAAGAGTCCACGAAGCGGAAGCCCTTGCCCGCCACGCCTTCGCCCCGAAAGGGGACTCCGCCGCCGCCCGCCTGATGAGTGATCTCCGGCTGGGTCTGACGGGCGGTTTCATTCACGCCCTGGAAGACAGCCGGATGATCAAGAGAGAACTGGTATGGAACTTTTCCCTTTCTCTGGCCGGGGTTCTGGGTCTCATCTTGGCGGCCTTCCGGAGCATGGTTTCCCTCCTCTACGCCTTCTTCCCCCTCCTGATCAGCCCCCTGCTGACCCTGGGTCTCTTTTCCTCCTTCCTAGGCCGGTTGAGTGAATCCACGGGAGCTTTTTCGGCCATCATCCTGGGCCTTTCCATCGACTTCATCATCCTCCTCTACAGCCGTTACCTGGAAGAGAAAAATTCGGAGACAGACGTTCCCGGCGCCCTGGCCAAGAGCCTGACTGCCGTGGGCCCGGGAATTTTCACCGGGGCCGTTACCACAACGGCGGCCTATTATGCCCTGTTCCTATCCGACTTCCGGGGCGTAAGAGACCTGGGCCTCCTCACCGGGACGGGGATTCTGATCAGCCTGGCCTGCGCCCTCTTTCTCTTTCCCGCCCTGGTGGCCTGGAGGGAGGGCAAAAATCCGGAACCCGGAAACCGGAAGATCCCCTCTGCCTCCTGGGGGCTGGAGCGGCTGAGTTCCCTTTCCCTGAGAATTCCTCTCGCCCTTTTCCTCCTCTGCGGAACTTTCACCCTGATTTCTATCTTTGGGGCGTTTCGGGTGGACCTGGACAATGACCCCCGCCGGCTCCGCCCGGCGAACCACCCTTCTCTGTCCCTGGAGATGCAGGTCCAGGAGAAGATGGGAGAAGGGTTGGAGACCCTGGTTCTGCTCACCGAAACCCGGAAACCGGAAGAGGCCCTGGAAGTTCAGGAGGCCTGGGCGCAGATTCTCAAGAAAGGGATGTCTTCCGGCCTGCCCATTTCCCGCTTTGAGAATCTGTCCTCCTTCATCCCTCCTCTGTCCCGGCAAAAGAGAAACCTGGAGTGGATGGAGAATCGGGGGAAGGAGGCCTTCGATCCCCGCCGGGTGGAGAGAACGCTCCGGGAAAGCCTCCGGAAAGAAGGGCTCCGGCTGGAGTCCTTTGCGCCGGGCCTGAAGGCGTTGGGGGAAATGCTTTCGCACCGGGAATTGCTGACCTGGGAACAGGTGGAAGGGTCTCCCTTAAAAAAAATCGGCGACCGCTTTCTGAAAAGGACGGGGGATGCCTATCTTTCCGTGGCTTACGTTCACCTCCAGCCGGGTTTCTGGAAACATGCCCAGGCAAAGGACTTTCTGAGCGCACTGGGGGGATCGAACCCCGCTATCTCTATAACCAGCTCCAAGCTGGTCCAAATGGAGCTCGAAGAGTTGATGACCCGGGAGTCCTGGAGGATCCTGCTCCTGGCATTGGCGGCCGTTTCCCTGCTCATCTATTTCGATTTTCGGTCCTGGACGTTGACCTGCATAAGTCTCCTCCCGGTGGTCCTGGCTTCCCTCTGGACCCTGGGCATCATGGGGATTTTGGGAATCCACCTGAATTTTATGAACCTGGTGGTCTTCACCATGGTCCTGGGCATCGGCGTGGACTACGGAGTCCATGTCCTACACCGCGGGCTGCAGAGTCCTTCGGGGCAACTGGAACAAGAATTGCGTAAAGTCAGCGGGGCGGTTGTCCTGGCGGGCCTCACGACTCTGGTCGGTTTCGGGTCCCTGGTCTTTTCCGCCTATCCCGGCCTTCAATCCATGGGAGCGGTAGCGCTCATGGGGGTCGGTTTCAGCCTTCTATTGGCCCTGACTTTGGTTCCGGTCCTTTTTGATAAATGGCGGCGGAAGAGGCAATCCATCTAAATGATTCAAAGGAAAAAGACTCAACCACAGAGAGCGCAGAGAAGGAATTATAATACAAGGGAGCGGGCTCTTTGCCATTGCAATCTATGCCTTTATCCTGAAATTCCTCTGCGTGCTCTGCGGTGAATGTTTATAGGAGCTTGGGTTGGATCCGAAGGAACTTTATAATCGACAGTGGGAAGCACTGAAACGAGACCCGCGCGGGTTCGAAGTGTTTCAGGAACCCCTCTTTGAAAGCGGGGAACATCCCCAGAACTTTGTCGATCATCAATGCGCCTTTGCCGCCTTTCATATCCGGAGGGCGGAGCCCCTGGGGATCTTGGACGTGGGTTCGTACCGGCATTTTATCCTGGGGTTGCTCGCCCATTCCCCCGTCACCACCATCGATGTCCGTCCCCGAAAACCTGCCGCGGAGAATGAAACCATCGTGACCTGCGACGCCAAAAGGCTCACCCTGCCCGACGATTCTTTTGACCTGGTTGTTTCCCTCTGCGCCCTGGAGCATTTCGGCCTGGGAAGGTACGGGGATGAGTTTGACCCCGCCGCCGACCGGGAAGCCTTTTCCGAGATGGTCCGGGTTTTGCGACCGGGGGGCAGCCTGATCTTCACCACCACCATCACCCGCGCCGCGCCTTCCATCGCCTTCAATGCCCACCGGATTTACAGCCACCCGATGCTGCAATCCTTCTGCGCCGGTCTGACCTGCGTGGAGGAGAAGTTCTACAGCCATGAAAAGAAGGGGTTCTGTTCTTTCCAAGAAGTTACTGACAAACCCCGGTGGTGGGACGTATACTGCGGATGCTGGAAGAAGGAATAGAGCATTGAACAATGGTCAATGGTCATTGATCAATGAATAATGATGAATGGACGACTGACCCCTGACTACGGATCATTTTATGACCAGCTGAATTTTCTGCGAAAATCTGCGTTCATCTGCGTCCCATTCATTCACGGAAGTTGGGACAGGAATTCCTTGACCTGGTATTCCCATTCCTGGGTCACCAGGTTGACTTTGGTTTTTCCATCCTCCACGCAGACCGTGGCGTTCACATACCCTCCGCCTCCCGAAAAGGATATGCAGGAGGGATTCTCTTCAGTGACTTCCAT
>JAPLIW010000808.1 GCA_026388915.1 Deltaproteobacteria bacterium | reverse complement strand
CGCGCAAAGTTTTGAAAAAGGGATCTTTGCCTTCCTCTTTTCTGGTTGCTCTGAGGGTATTGTCATTGAACAAGTTATGAATGACTCGGGCCTTAGGAAAAGTGAGGTGAGATAACATGTGGTTTGGAATAGTAATCATGTTGGCTATGGTGGTGGGTCTCATTTGGTGGATGGTGTGGGCAATGAAGAAAGACAAAGAGAAAAGTAAATAAAGAAGAATTTCCCTCACTAAGAGGGAGAGTGTTCGTATAAGGGTATTAAGGTGTCCTCCAAGAGTGGCATCGCCGCACTTCGGTTTTGAAATTTTGTGGAATAAGCCCTTATAAACGGGCCTGAGAAAGTATGAATATCCCCTTGTGATTATTGTTCCCCATAAAGAATTGATCTCATCCATTGTAATAACCGCAAGATGGTGTGAGGAACAGTCATTTTTAAAAGAACTCCCTCCCAGATGTTAAAAGGAGGGAGGAGAACAAAATGAAGGTTGTCTCATTTAACAGGAGTTCAAGAGTGGGCGGCCATGCAGCCCCAAAACCAGTTCTTATCAAATTATCAAACAGACAGGAGATTACGATGACTCAAAACAAGCAGCACAAGGATGCCAGCCCGGCAACAACTGATTCAAAGCGCAAGAGCAGGATCGGCCATTGGGTGCGAGTCGCGGTGATGTTCTTGAGCGGCGGCTTTATCTTTCCCCATGCGTTGACCGAAGACGACGACATTTCCAAGTACGACGCCGATAAGGACCCCGAGGTCAAGAAGCAGTAACCATTTGACAAACCAGCAAGCGCGACGTCCCAGGGCGTTGAATCTGCGATTTTATTTGAGTTTCCGAGGACTTAAAAAGCTTTGATATTCAAACCATTTCGGCCCAAATCGGGCTGACTTACTGATTATTCGAATTGGCAGGATCAAAAGGAGAATGGACATGAAAAAAGTCATTTTTACTTTGCTGAGCATTATGTTTCTGTTCCTTCCGGTGTCGGGGGCTGTCTTCGCCAAAGACGGAGATGCCGAAGGCGCCAAGGATCATCCCTTGTTCAACCGGATGCCGGGGTATTCCATTCAGCGTTATGAAGAGAAACAGTTTGACTCCCATTCTTTCCGAAAAGCGGAAGAAGGTACCGGACACCTTTCGAGGGGTAACTGCCCGATTTTCTTGGGCCTGATTTTCGATTCTTCTCGAGCGAGAGGCTGGGCAGGAAGGTTATGAAGCTGTACCTGAAGGTGCGGCAACGCCAGTTTCGGACCCTTCTCTTGCCGAATCCAGATCCCGGGCTAAGCAGTCCCGATCCCCGTTGGAACACGCAGCGGGCCAACGGCAATCCCGCCTTCGTGGCCCGGTGCCTCCCACCCAGGCAACGAAGAATTGTTTCCGCACCTCCACAAATTCAAGTACTTGGAGGTCCAAAGGTGTCCGGTACCTTTTCAGGTACCTTTTCACGAATGCTTTTTTAAAAAATTGGCTTTTTCGACAGGCTCGCTATATCTCCTCTGTTTTCAGGTAACAGAAATAGTTTCGAGATGGTTTTCATTTATTGAATCGGGATCCATGACTTCCTTCGGTAATCTTCAACGTCTATCCCATCCTTCAATCGTCTCCTTGAAGAACCCCTACCCGAAGAGAGCGAGAGAGTTTGAATATTCATAAGCGCAATCTCCGATTCAAAGTCCAGCAACGTCAATACCCCTTCTGATAGACCTGTTTTCTCCCTTTCAAATTTCCCACGGAGCCAATCACGGTCTATTTGAACCTCTTTTGATTTCCAGCAGAACTCTCTGAATTCCGCGCTGCTGGGGTCTCTCGTGGAATCATTTGTCTTTATTGACCTTGACCGTTTTCTTTTCAAATTTGCCTTCTTCAATTTGAAAAGCCCCAATTTGGGGAACCTTATCCTCCATAAGAGAAATAATCAAAATGATGGAATCGGGGTAAAAAGCAGAATCCACGTCGCGTTGAGAAGGAATAGCGGGGGAATGGGGATGGGAATGATAAATGGCCGATAGTTCCAATCCATCTTCCTCAATCTCCTGAAAAACTCTAAGCTGTTCTTCCGGTGCCATAAGATAACAAAAGGAGCTCTTGTGTGTATTCTCCATGGAATAAAGCTTAGTGATTTTTCCATTCTTCCCCGCCAAAATTCCGCAGCTCTCAAGAGGGTATTCCTGACGGGCGTGTTCTATAAGCCTGCTTAAGAGATCCTCAGGAATTTCCAAGTCTGGAAGATTCTTTTTCATAGCTTCAGATAGCTCGAGCCAGAAATAAGCTATATACTTTCCTCAAAATATCTGTGCCCCGACTCGCCCTATATCCCTCCCTTCATAGGTCGGGTAGAGGAGAAGGTGTCGGAGGTGGATTTTGTAAACGCGTTAATGGCTCGGGACACTAGCGAACTAAAGTGGAATGGACCCTCTTTAACTCTTCAATAATCTTTATATGTTGAGGACAGCGTTCCTCACACTCCCCACACTCGCCGCAATTCGATGCGCGTTGCTCGGGGGAGGTCATCTGATTATAAAGGATGAAATTGATCTGCGGGTCATTGAACATAAAAAGGTCATTATACAGCCTGAAGTTATGGGGAATATTCACGCCCTGCGGGCACGGCAGACAATAGGAACAAGCCGTGCAGTCGATGGGCAACATTTTTCGGTACGTTTCCGTCACCTGATCAATCAAGGCTAAATCTTCGGAGGAAAGGGATTTGGAGCGTCCTTCGCCAGCGATGTTTAGGTTTTCCTGGAGCTGGGTCATTGAATTCATGCCGCTCAAAGCAGTCGAAACTTCAGGATGGTTCCATACCCAACGCAGGGCCCATTCGGCGGGGGACCTTCTTTCCGGCGCTGAGTCCCAGATGGTTTGCACCTTTTCGGGTATCTGCTCTGCCAGTCTGCCACCCCGCAACGGCTCCATAATGACCAGGCCCAACCCCTTAGATGCGGCGTATTCTAGGCCCTCGCGTCCAGCTTGATAGTTCCGATCCAAATAATTGTACTGAATCTGGCAGAGAGCCCAATCGTAAGCATCCACAATCTCTTTAAATATCCTTACGTCGTCGTGAAACGAAAATCCTACAAAGTGAGCCCGGCCATCCGCGATTATTCTGTCCAGGAATCGGAGGGCCCCCATCTCCTTCATCTTGGACCAGGTTTGCCCACCCAGTCCGTGGAGCAAATAGAAATCCACATAGCTGGTATTCAGCCGCTGGAGTTGTTCATTTAGGAACTTATCAAAATCTTCAGGGCCTCTAACCATCCACGAAGGGAGTTTGGTGGCGATCAGGAGTTTCTCCCTGTAGCCCTGGACGGCCTTTCCCAGAAGAGGCTCACTTTTCCCGCTATGATAAGGATAAGCAGTATCGAAATAGTTGATTCCCTGCCTCTTTGCATAATGGATCAGTTGAATCGCTTTTTCTTCGTCAATGAATTTGTTTGGGTCAAATCGATCCGCCGCACTCTGGCTGCCATTTTTGATGGGGAGGCGCATACACCCAAACCCAAGGATTGAAACTTCACAACCGGTTTTTCCCAATTTCCGATACAACATGGCACTCTTTCCTCATTTTTGGAATGGTAAAAACATCCGGCACAAGATCAGTTGCTGCATAGCCAATGAGTTTAATATTATTTTTGCCCCTAGGCAAGGGTTTTGGTCAATAGGATTGCTAGGCTACCTACAACGGTAACCAATTCCTTCTCGCCTTTTGTCTTTAAATTGGCGATCGTAAACCCGTTTTCTTCGTTGGAGAAGGTAATCCGCTCGGTTTGGCCCCGTATTTTGGAAAGATTGTCCATTCTTTAGCTCGATATTTATCTTGGTCCTTATAATAACCCGTCAGTTTGCGAGGGCGAATTGGTTGGCAAGGTCCATTTGGGAATTCAAAGATAATCCTCTGTTGCAAATATCAGATCTGTAGCGTTTAAGATTTGCAGGCTTCATTGACAAAGACAGTGAGCCGCCTTAATAATTTTAGGGATAATCCCTGGCAATTTTGGAAGAATAGGGTTATGCTTATTAAGAATGGTTGAGATATGACCTACTTGGATTTTTAAAATTAAAAGAAGGCACAAAAAAGCCAAATTGCTCCGACAATTGCAATTATCTTTATTATCCCAATGGTAGTAGTATATATCCATTCTTGTGAGCTGGCAGAATCCGAGTTACTTTCATAGCTGGTGAACTTTGAAAATCCCGACCGAATTCTTCCTGTTCCCTCTTCAAGGTACCTTCGATGGAATCTAGGGCCGCCATTCTCCATTGCTAAGAAGACCGGTTTGAGATTCCCCGGCAACCTTCCATTTCTTAATCCTTTTTGCGATTAAAAAAGGAATTGTCAGGGTTCGTGTCGGTTCAAAAGAGCTCCCCTGCATATTTTTAAGGGCTGTTTTTTTGTTGGCAATTCAAAACCGCAGTTCGGACAAAAGATATGACCACGCAAAAAATAGTAGATCGCGATTTCATCCTTAGTTTTTTTACTCAGTTTGTTTTCTCCTTGGTGTTCTGCATTCTTATCCCGGCCATTCCAATTTATCTCTTACGATTCGGAGCCAAAGAGGGGGAGATTGGGTTTCTTATTGGAATTTTCAGTGTCTCCTCATTGATCCTCCGTCCCTTCGTGGGAAAAGCCCTCTCGACCATCCCCGAAAGAAACTTCATGATTGCCGGGTGTCTTCTCTATGTCCTCTCCTGCCTGGCTTATCTTATAGCACCTCCTTTTTGGCCCCTCCTGATCGTGCGGACCGTTCACGGGATCGGACTGGCCTTTTTTGCGACCGCCTCCTTTACCCTGTTAGCAAGTATGCTTCCTGAAGCTCATCGTGGTCGGCTGATCAGCTATTATTATTTATCTTTCAATTTGGCATTTGCTCTTGGGCCGTACCTCGGCATGCTTCTCATCAATCAATTTAATTTTTCTGTTCTTTTCCTGGTTTGTGCCGGCCTATCATTATGCTCCTTCTATCTGACGTTGAAATTGGGGAAGAGTGAATCCATCGCCTTGGACCAGAAATCCCCAAAAGCTCAACCTTTCCTGAGTCGGGGAGCGCTTCCGCCGGCCGCCATGGCTTTCATGCTTAACTTTATCTGGGGAAGTATAGCCGCTTTTTTCCCTCTATATGCATTGAAGCATGGGGTTTCAAATCCAGGAATTTTCTTTATTTTCCTAGCCGCTACCCTCATGTTGGGACGTGTTTTGGGGGGAAAAATATTGGATGTCTATGATCGAAAGAAGGTCGTTACGTTTTGCCTATCCATTATCATTATTGCCTTAATCATCCTTCCCTTCGCCAACAGCCTTGGAATGTTTATCCCGATTGCTGTGATGTTAGGAACGGGATGGGCTTTTCTCTATCCCTTCCTGACTATTCATGTCATTGAGAATGCCGGTCTTGAAAGAGGTCCAGCCATTGGCACTTTTACCGCCTTGGCTGATTTGGGGGCTGGTCTGGGTCCGATGCTCATGGGCTTTGTTCTCGAAAAGTTTAATTATCCAGTTATGTTTGGCTGTTTGATCCTCACCGGGGCCTTAAATTTCTTTTATTTCTTTTGGGCTATTGCGAAAAAAAAATAATCGGTCGCAAAATAATCAGGAAGAAAATTCCTGAGCTGCGATCGGGGATCTTTCATAATCGTGTTGGCTCCTGGGCTTGGAGGAAGTAGATTTTTGAATATACCAATAGACTGGAGGCTTGATAACTTTTGATCGATCAGATCCTGCCCGATCTTTACCGGATCACGCTGCCGATGCCCTTTCGTCTGCGCCACGTTCACATCCATCTCCTGGTGCATAATGGCAAGGTGGCCCTATTTGACAGGGGCATAAACATCCCCGAATCGTTTCGGGTAATTGACGAAGCGCTGGCAACCCTGGGCAAGACAACAGGGGACATCGACCAGGTCTTCCTGACCCACTTCCACCCCGACCACTGTGGGATTGCTGGCGAAATCCAAAAACGCTCCGGGGCCGTGGTTCGCCTGTCGGCAATGGATGAGCGACACCTCCAAAACAACAACAGGCTGGAAGATCTTGTCGAACGGACCCGGGATTTCTGCCTCCGCCAGGGCCTTCCGCAGAAGGCCCTGGACACCCTGATCAAACACATGGCCGTCTTTCGGAAGGCAACGATTCCCTTCCGGGTTGATTGTCATCTCAAACCCTACGGCAGGCACACCTTGGGGGACAGGATCCTCGAAACCATCCCCGCAACGGGCCACACGAGCGGCCAGATGTGCTTCTACTTCCCCGAAGAGAGAGTTCTTCTGGCTGGAGACCATATCCTGCCCGAGATCACGCCCAATCTCAGCCCCGACCTCTTCCAACTTGACTATCGTCCTCTCAGGAGCTTTCTTCACTCTCTTGAATCCATCCGGGATCTTCCCGTCAGGATGGTCTATCCCGCCCACGGGGACCCCTTTTCAGAGCTAAAAAAGCGAGTCGATGAGATCAAGGATCACCATGCGGAGCGGAAGTGGCTGATTGTCGAGGCCTTGCAGGGCAAGGGGAAGACGGCCTTCGAGGTTTCAGCGGACATCTTCGGGGCAGATCTGCCGGATTTCGACCAATTTCTGGCCCTTAACGAGACGTATGTTCACTTGGTGGATCTCATGGATAACGGCATCGTGAGGAGCAAGGAGCAAGATGGGCATGTTCTGTATCGAGCAGCCTGAGCCTGCCCGGGTGGAGGCAAGTGAATAATCCTGGGACATATACTTCATAACTAAACGGCAGAGTCGGAATCCACCATGCCTTTTTCCCTTGCCTATCCGGGCGAATAGAGGCCAGCGCGGAAAGACTTTAGCCGACAGATCCTGTCATGTGTGCCGAGTCCCTCTGTGCTCATGAGTTAAGAAGAATAAATTCCGAGAATATGCATTCTGGGAAATTCAAAGTGAAAAGATAGAGTCAGAAATGGCGACCCGATCGCTTAAAGTGTTGAAAATAGACTCACCTTTGCATTGAAAATGCCGGGAACTGTTGATAACCACTGATTAATCGGCCAGAGCACCTGTCTCTCAGCTTTCAAAGATATTTTCTCAAAAGAAAAGGCCAGGAACCTTTGTGGTTCAAGGCCTTTTCTAATTTCTTCAACACGTTAAGCGATCGGCTTGTCAGAAATGGCCCTGCCTTTTTAATTTTGTGGAATTTTTCCATAGTGCATGAAGCTGCTCTCTATCCATCATGTCCAGCGCATAAAAAATAGATGCGATATGTTTTCCAAATATTGAATGAAATGGGAAACGAGTGGAAAATTTACACTTTTCATTTGGGCGGTGTTTTGTAGAAGAAAGCCATGCCTCGCCAAGCCCGGTTAGACGCTCCTGGAACCCTGCACCACGTGATGATTCGAGGGATCGAAGGGAAATCGATCTTTCGAGATAATCGGGACGGGAAAGAATTTGTCACTCGCTTAGGGAACCTAACCAAGGAAACGGGCACCCGTGTCCTTGCCTGGGCATGAAGCCTCCCGGACACTTACCAATTCTTTTTGGCCTTCCTCCCCTGACTGAATTTTCCAGTCAAATTCCAATATGTACAGGGAATCATTCTATCGGCCCAAAGGTCCTTGACTGAAAAATTCAGTCAGTTTATACTTCGAAGGGATGGGCAGGAAGAAAAGAGATGAAACCGAAGAAATGTTGGTCCGACTATTCGGATCCACGTCGAGACCGCGGATCCTTGGCCTGCTGATAAACCATCCTCAGCAGGCATTTTATCAGCGAGAAATTGTGTATGAAACCGGTCTTTCCCTTCAGGCGGTGCAGAGAGAGCTGAAGAACCTTCTCCATTTGGGGATTCTAAAGAAGCGAGAGACAAAAGCGAAAGTTTATTATCAGATTGATCCGAGTTCCCCATGGTTCAATCCCTTAAAAGAGATCTATGACTATGCACTGTGAGAATCAAATTATTCAATGCAGGACGCCGTACTTCAAGATCCGCGCTGACCAAAGCGCGGATTTGCTGGCCGAGCCGACCGCGCGCACCATCGCCAATATCGTTTTAGCGGTTAGACCGCAGGGCCAATCAGACCACCATCAAGGGAGGGGTTACCATGATCTGCATGCTGATTGAAGTTCACATCAAGCCGTCGGCACTCGAAGAGTTTCTGAAAATCATAAAGCACGATGCCGTGCACTCGGAGGCGGATGAGCCGGGATGCATGCGCTTCGACGTGCTGCGGGACAACGATGACCCGCTGAAGTTTCACTTCTACGAGGTTTACAAGGACGAGGCCGCGCGGCTGGCCCACCGGGAGATGCCGCACTTCGCCGAGTGGGCGAAATTCGTGAAGCACGGCCTGGACCGCGAGGCCGTGCGGCACGCAACGACGAATTTTCACCCGACGAATGCTGAGTGGCGGTAGATAGCTGATTCTTGCCGAGGCGGCGGGCGGTCCCCCAGAAGTCTTTAGTGACGTCGGCGGGGCTGAAGAGTGCTTTTTAAAAAAATCTCGCTGGGAGATTCTCGGACAATTTCTGCACGGACGCCCCCTCTTTGGGTAATCTTCAAGAAATGGAAGGGTGAGAGTAGCCCAGAAGATGCGTTCTGGCGACCAGCATATATTAAACCCAATTCAAAGCGAGTTGGTATCCTGATAGCTGCGTAGTTTTCCATGGATAGAAGCTGTAATCGCTATGGGAGACCGGCTGGAGTCTTGAGGTTGGAAAGAAGACGGGAGGGGCATCGATGCGCATTGCTATTCTGGACGATTACTTCGATGCAGCACGCCATCTGGCGGATTGGGGCCAACTGGCGGGGCGCGCCGACATCCAGGTGTTCACCGAGCCTCTGGGCGGCGAGGAAAAGGCCGCGAAGAAACTGGCCGATTTCGAGATCATCGTCGGGATGCGCGAACGGACACCCTTCCCTGCCACCCTGATCCGCCGTCTTCCGAAACTAAAGCTTCTGATCACGACCGGGATGAGAAATCTCTCCTTCGATATGGAAGCGGCGCAATCACAGGGTGTGATGGTCTGCGGCACGGGCGGCGTAGGCAACCCAACCTCCGAGCTCGCTGTCGGGATGATGATTGCCCTCATGCGCGACATTCATGGGCAGTTCGGCTCCATGCGACAGGGAGGATGGCAGACACGTCCGGGCTACGACCTTGCCGGGAAAACGCTCGGCCTGCTGGGACTGGGTAGGGTTGGAAGCGCGGTAGCGGCCGTTGGCAACGCCTTCCATATGAAGGTCATCGCCTGGAGTCAGAATCTGACGGAACAGCGGGCGGCTGAATGCCGCGCCCGGCGGGTTGAAAAGGACGAATTGTTTCGCCAGTCCGACGTTCTTTCGATCCACCTCATCCTGAGCGGTCGCACGCGCGGCATTGTGGGCGCGCGAGAATTGAATATGATGAAATCGATCGCTTATCTCGTAAACACTTCGCGCGGCGAGATTGTCGACGAAGCAGCGCTGCTCAAGGTGCTGCAGGAGAAGAGGATCGCCGGGGCCGCCATTGACGTGTATGGCGTGGAGCCCCTGCCTGCGGACCACGCAATTCGCAAGCTCGACAACGTTTTGCTGACCCCGCACATCGGTTACGTATCTGCGGAAAACCTTGCCAAAATGTATCGGGATGCCGTCGAGGATATCATCGCCTTTCTCGACGGCAAACCGGTACGAGTCCTGAAGTAACGTCCGGGAGGATGGCGTTGCTTAGGGGTCGGTGATTCGTAGTCTCCTTATTGAAACTTCCCTGGTCCTGGGGCTTGCCGGTACACTTGGCCTTCAGCCACTTGTAGGGAAATAACATAGAAACATTCCTTTGGTATTCCCGGTAGGGTTCGCCGATTTCGCCCACCAGCTTCCGCTCTTCCAGGATAGCCCCGATGACGAGGTAAGAACTGATGACCAGATTGGTCAGGATCGTTGAAAGGCTCAAGTCCCTGGCCCAAACGATCATCATTCCCCCCAGGTACCAGGGATGACGGATCATCCTATGAATGCCCGAAACAACAAATTTGCCATATTCGGACAGAGAACGGTTGGTTCCTCCTCTTTTGATCTGGGCGATCCCCAGAAGCTGGAATAGGCTGTAATTCCTGCCGCCGATGATGAACAGACCGATACCTGTCGCCAGTAGGATGTAAGGAATGATTCCTAAAGGGCCTTCCCATCGGAAAACCGGCTCCTGCCGCATGGAGGCGGTATAGAAGAGAAGAGGAATAAGAGTTGCCAGGGAGAAAATATTGTAGAAAAGGCGATAGAACCGGAAGCCGTCCCCCAACTTTCTTTCCATATACTCCGTCACGGGAATGGAGATCAGGGCACTGTGGAGAGTGCACCAAACTACCCAACCCAGAACCGCATAGAGGTATGTCATATTTATTCCCATCGCTTAAATAATCCTTCCACCTTTAAAAAGTTTGGGTCTTCTGCAAATCGAGTGGGTAAATTTTGACCCAAAAACATCAAATAGCCCTTTATTTATGCGGTCATTTTGACTTGTAAAGGGTCTAAGAATAGTGCTATGAATTTTTCATGCCAAAATATAAACGACTCTGGGACCTGTATCGCTTTCCTGGCTTCTCTCCCGAGCACGCTTTGTCCGGCCTCTTCGGGGATCCCCGATCTCGGATCATGGTTCTCATCCGTAGGGGAAAAAAACTGTGTGTGGCGCCTGTGGCCGTGTCCATTATACCTACTACGACCGGAAAATCCGCAGGGTTCGCGACCTGCCCTGTGGAGAGGTACGGATTTATCTGGAGGTGGAGATTCGCCGGGTCGAGTGTCGAAGGTGCCGGAGGGTGAAGCAGGAGAAGCTGGATTGGCTGGCCGATTATCCTTTCTGTACCAAACGGTTTGCTTTTTACGTCGGCCGTCGTTGCCGAGATTCGAGTATTCGGGACGTAGCCGAAGAACTGCATCTGGATTGGAGAACGGTCAAGGGCTTGGAGATGCAGTACCTGCAGGAACAGGTACGTCGCGTGGGGACCCCTGGGCCGAAGGTGATAGGCCTCGACGAGATTTCGATTCGGAAAGGCCACGATTACCGCATTGTGGTCAGCGACTTGGAGAGGAAGCGGCCGATTTGGTTTGGGGGCCAAGACCGTTCGGAGGCGAGTTTGGCCCTCTTCTTTACGGGCTTGGGGCCGAAGAAGAGCAAGAGAATCCGATTGGCGGTCATGGACATGTGGAAGCCCTTTCGAAACTCGACCCAAAAGCATGCCCCCCAGGCGGCGATTCTGTTTGACAAGTTTCATGTGATGCGTCATCTGAATGAGGCCTTGGATACAGTCCGCAAGAGCGAATATGCCCGGCTATCTGGTAGGGATCGGCAATTCATCAAGGGGCAGAAATATACGCTGCTTTCCCGGAAAAAGAACCTGAGTACGGAAGGGCGAAAGGCTTTAAGGATCCTTTTGAAAGCCAACCAGCGATTAAACACGGCCTACCTCCTGAAGGAGTCCTTTAGCCAGCTTTGGGAGTACCAGCAAGAGGGCTGGGCCAGGAAGTTCTTTGCGAACTGGCGTGCCTCCCTAAAGTGGCAGCGGCTTAAGCCGTATGAAGAGTTTGCCGAGATGATTGAGACCCATTGGGGCGGTATTGCCGCATTTATCCAGTTGGAAGACAAGGTCTCCCTGGGCTTCGTCGAGGGATTGAATAACAAGATCCGAGTCATCCAGCGCCGCGCCTATGGGTTACGAGACGAAGAGTACCTTCGTCTGAAGGTTTTAACCTGCATGTTGCCAGCGATCTAAGGACGGGTTCCCCCCTCCTCTCGCTGGGAGGGAGTTATCCATAGCCCCGGCGCGACGCCCCAAATGGGCGGGTGAGCGCCGGGGCTGTGGGTAACTCCCGGGTTTCCAAAAGAGGTATGGCTTGAATGATACCGTCATGAGTTAAAGGTGGGGAGTTATCCACAGGGAGGTACGTTCCGCTACGAGATTTTGCCCCGCAAGGCGGGGCCGCCGACCTCATTTTGGGGTCGGCTAAAATCTCTCCGCTTCTCTACCTCCCTATGGATAACTCCCATTTTTCATCAAAATTTACCCACTCGATTTGCAGAAGACCCAA
>JAPLIW010000904.1 GCA_026388915.1 Deltaproteobacteria bacterium | reverse complement strand
TATCGTTGCCGGCAGGGCGGTTCATTGAGGGTGTAAAATTCTTGAGGCATAAATCATCCGAGGGAATGTTCGCCTGTCTATACGCACTATTTGATATATTCTCCGCACTCTGGGCACTTCCAGGCATTCTATTGGGTCCCCTTCCTCCTAGGCGTAATTATTTGCAGCAAAACCAAAATGATGAGCCTCAAGTCATTCTTCCCATACCTTCCGCGGGTTATCCAAGGAACTCCGAATAATTAATGAAGACCCCAGAACGGACAGCCGTAGTTATTTGTGCTCATCAACGAGTTATATCTCTAGAAAGATGTATGAATGGATTTTTAGCAATAGCAGGGGATCCACAGGACCTTATCTTGGTGGACAATGGGTCTCGTGATGAACTGAGCGGTTGGATTGCCCGGCAATATCCTGGAGTTACGGTCGTTCGTTTGGCCGAAAACCGGCTATTCTGCGGGGGGTATAATGCGGGAATTCGAGTTGCGATAGACCGAGGTTATGATTTTGTATTGATCAGCAACGCTGATACCGAGGTAGTGAATTCGGGATTTTTACAGGAACTTATTAAAGCGGCCAGGCGTTGGCCGCGCGGAGCCTTTTTCGGGCCCCAAGTTTTTTTGCGAAGTTTTGATGTCATTCAAAAGACTTGCCTACAATTTCCAAAGGTGTTCCGGAACGCATGGCTGTGGTTGCCATGGCGCGTTGCCAGGAGATATTTCGAAGAACAGGTTCAAGAAGAGGCTGCAGTTGAATTCTTGAATGGCGTATGCGTTCTCTGCCGGGTTAAAGCGGTTAAGGAAATTGGCCTGATGGATGAGAATATGGGCGGGTATGTGGAAGACGCGGATTGGGCTTGGCGTGCGCAGAAAAAGGGTTGGAGCAGTGTTTTCATCCCCGTCCCCAGTATCGTCCATCATGAAAACAGCAATGGCTACGAACCTTATTCTTTAAAAACCTTCCTACTAAAACGGAATACTGTCTATTGGTACCTTAAAATTGGAAGGCGTGCATCGGCGTTAAGTTATGCAAGGGCTTCTCAATTTATTGCTATGGTTCGATTTTATTTGGCAAATAATGGGGAAGAAAAAAATATGCATCGCTATTTTCTTGAAAAATTGGCAACGTGCTTTAGTGGTTTATTAAGTAATCAAGCATTAGGAGAATGGTTTGGGCCCCCTCTGGGGCCCTGGAGGGAGGAGGAGGCCTCATAGCGTTGCTATTGGTTGGTAATTATTTTTGACGAGATGAGTAGGCAGAAATGCCAATATTAATTTTATTGAGTTTCTTATTTTATATCGGCACATTGGCCATTACCCAAACGGCCCACGGAGGATCTTTTATGTCCCTCCGCTGGATTGCCCTTGCCGGATTGACGGGGGTGAGCTTCATTTATTGGCTTCTGGGTCGCATTCCCCCGCTAGACGCCATGGGAAACCGGGGGGCTCCCTCCATGAGCTGGGTCTACCTTCTGGCGACTCTAGCAAGTGTTGCTTTGGCCCAAAATTATGTATACAGCGGGTTAAGATGGCTGACCCATGCCATGGTGATTGTTACTTTCATGATTTTTTTGCGGGGCACCCTTCATTCCAGGAGCGCCCACCAAGTGATCTGGATCTTGAGAGGCATAGTAGCGGTTCTTTTGATCGGTTCCTTTTTGTTCCCTGCTCCCCGCACCGTGTATGACAACCCCTATTTTCGGGGGGCCATGGGAGATTCCAACTCCCTCGGACATATCGCGATGCTCTGCGCTTTATTGTATTTCCACGGGGGTATCGTTTCTTCAAAGACCCAATGGAAACTCCTGCAATTCGGAATCGCCTTGGTGGCTACGGGAATCCTGATTTCCACCTGGGCCAGAAGTTCGATGGTCGCTTTTCTAGTGGGGCTTGTACTCCTGAATTACTTCTACGGCTTAACGCGATCCCTGCGTACAAAAGCGGGGGCACTTCTATTGGTATGCTTTTTACTTGCCAGTCCCATGATTCAATCCGGGATTCTGGATTTTGTAGCCAAGGACCGCGAAGCCAAAGAACAGGAACAGCCCTCCCCGGTACTTGCGGTTATCAAAGGAGATATTTTCAAAAAAGGCCCATCCTTCGAAACCGTTGTGGAAACTCGCACCCCTTTATGGTCTGAAGCCTGGGAGGGATTCAAACAAAAACCCTTCTTAGGGTGGGGATTTGGAGCCAATAAGGATATTTGATCGGTTTCCTCGCCTATCTGGCATTATTGATATCCATATTCAAACAGTCATTGACCCGGAAGCAGGTCTCCAGGATCAGAAAATGTCGAACAGAAGATTTGCCGGCGTCAGCAAGAATGGGGCAGGAGAAAGCTGAAATTCTCCCAGATAAGCGAAAATCAAAGGAGGCCGTGTTTTCTTCCTCCTTCAAGAAGGGGAGGAGAAAACCTGAGGATTTTTATCCATGGTCTAGGGATAATCAGCAAGCGATTCTTTACATAATATCTATCAGCCTTTTTGCCCTCTTCCTCACAGACGGAAGCGCCTTTTCTGCGGGCAGCATTCTTGCGGCAATATTTTGGATCAGCGCGGCTGGGGCCGGGGCCTTGCGGGCCGAGGCGGTTGTTGCGGAACGGTTGAGTAGTCGGGTAGAGGAGCGCGGACTGATGACCGATGACCGAAGAGTAAAACGACCGCAGACCGCAGACCGAAGACCGGCGACTGCAGATTTATTGAAGATTTAGGAGAGACAAAGGCTTTTTTCTCTCGCCCGCTTCGCTCGGGCACGCAGAGTTCGCAGAGACAACCTAAATTTTTGTCGAACTACAAAGAACAGATATGTTGACTATTTATTTTCGGTTCTTCTCTGCGCACCCTGCGGGCTCTGCGAGAGATAATGTCTTTCGTCCTTTCTTGCCTTTGCGCCCTTGGCGTCTCTGCGAGAGACAAAAGCTTTTTCCTTTGTGGACCGGCCCTTCGGGCCTCGAGGAGCGCTTCGCTTGACGGTAATTGATTTTAAAAAAAATTTAGGATATTATGGAAAGGAATGAAGTTCCTTTCAGAGCTGAGCTGCTCGCTTTCATTTTTTATCAAGAAATAATAAAGGGTTACGGTGCCAGCGAAAGAATATTTGATATTGCTTGACGTAGACACGAGGAAAAGGCATTATCATTTTGCAGAAGCTGGGCGGATTAAGAAATTCGTTGTCCAATTAGAAGTGAAAGCTGGTGCTGTATGGAAAGAAGTGATAAGATATGACTGCGCGCATAATTATGTGCACAAAGATTGCTATAATATCAAGGGTGAGTCCAAGAAGATAAACCTTTACCTTGACTATGAGGAAGCCTTAAATTTCGCCGATGAGGATATTAATGAAAATTGGGAATTGTACAGGGAAAAATTCCTAAAAGGAGGATTCCCATGAAGGATCGGAAAAGATTTTTGGAAAAAAACAGTTTACTAGTTAAGGAATTTGACAAATACATTTTGGAACACCCTGAATTTGCTGATGAATTACCTAATAATGCTCTCGTTGTCATGCAGATAGATGGTGATGACGAATTTAATATTTGGGCAAGAGAGACGGCGAAAAGTGCGCATGACAAAGAAAATCCTATGGTTTATGTCACAGTTACTGAATTGAAGCCTATACGCTCGCGCATAGCCAAGTTAAAGCTCGAATTAGTTGCTTAATCCTCGTGAATGTCTTTTTTCATTTTTTCATTATTCCATCATTCCACCATTCCAATATTCCGACGCAATACTGAGTTTCTCTCCCCCAGTAACGATTATCGTATAACCAATAACGTTTAATGTATACCCATTCCCTATCACCAATGACCTAGTATTTATCGCCCAGTATCAAGTATCCAGAATCCAGTATCCAGTATCCATTACGCATCACCCATTACCCAGCACTTAGCACTCAGCACTCAGCACCGTTTACCTATGACCTTTCACCTTTCACCTTTTGGCTCTGAATACGCCTTCCGTCCCTCTTGGAGATTTTGGGAACGTCTCTATATCCGATTTTTCGGGTTCGTGGATTTGCCCGGGCGACTTCGGGCACGGCTGATGATTCCCGAGATCCTAGCTCGTCACCCTCAGAGTATCTTGGATTTTGGCTGCGGAACCGGATGCTATTCCTTTTACCTCTCCCGGAACCCGGGGATCCATGTTTGCGGGGTTGAACTGGACTCGACCCGCATCCGTGAATCCAATTCTATCCTGGAACGCTTAAAAAGGGAAAATTTGACCTTTTCCCCCGAAGGCCAGAATGCCCCGCTGGCCCATTTCCCCGCTCATAGCTTCGATCTGGCATTGGCCGTTGAGGTCCTCCAATACATTCCCCATATTCAGGAATCCTTACGGGGAATCTACCGCGTTCTGAAGCCCGGGGGATACCTCTTGGGCCATGTTCCCATGCTGGGGTATCTACGGCCTAAAGAAATGACTTTATTCAGTGATGAAGTGATTATCCGATTGCTGGGAGAGGCGGGTTTCGGGAGCATTCGGGTGACGCCGACCTTCCATGGGATGACTCAGAAAATATGCCATATCTATGAAAAGATCAGCCATTCGAAGCTGTTCGTGACCCTCCTGTTTCCTTTGCTCCTTCTGGCGTCAAGGGGTGTGGAAATCAAGGGCGCTCAAGGGGACTACAGGTTTTTCACGGCCCAAAAGCCAAAGGAAACAGATGAGCGGCCTGAAGGCCTCGAGGAGCGGGGGCAAAGCCCCCTTAAGGAGCGGCCCTTCGGGCCTCGAGGAGCGTCCCGCCGCCAGCGGGACTTGAGGACCGGGCCTGAGGCCCTTGAGGCATAAAAAAGAAGGGGCAACGTTATTAGGGAAACGTTATTTGTTATTAGACAACTTTAAAAGCAAGTGAACAAAGACACGAATACCGTATAACGAATAACGAGTAACGAATAACGTATAACGTATTATGAGCTCCCAAGATCCACCTACCCACTCCCCCCTCCCTCCTAACGATATGTCCTGGGTGATGCCTTTACGGATCGGGATCCTGATGGACCATCCCAGCCCTCATATGGTGGCCTTGCTGGGTTCCCTGGCGGAGAGGGATGATTGCGTCGCCGATGTCATTTACCTGGGGAAATCAGCCTCGGAGAGAAAATGGGGAGCCCCCTTGGGAAAACTATCCAGCCGTTTCATCCCCGGCTTTTCCTTCCTGGGGGGCGGACGACGGATGAATCCGGGTATAACTCACGCTCTGCGAAAACAGCAGGCTGACGTCTGGGTCGTCAATACCTGCTACGATTCCCCGAGCACGGTGCTGGCCGCATGGCTTTTGGGAAGAAGAACCCCATGGGTCTACATGAATGAACCCCCGAGGCCCAGGAACCGGCTGTTTACCGCATCGAAATCATTTCCTTTTCAATTTGTTGCCGGAAGAGCCTGGGGCTTGATCGGAATGGGGGAAAAGGCAGCGGAGATTTACAGCCGAGGGAGAAACGGCTGCGTTCCAACGACCTCGGTTCCCTACTTTATTGATTTAAAGCCATTCTATGAGCTTCCTGGGGCAGGAGAACCCGAACCAGGAAAGCCCGTCCATTTCTTAAGCTGCTGCCAGATGATTCATCGGAAAGGTCTTGATGTTCTCCTTCAGGCCTGCAGCCGGCTCACTGACCCGAATTGGCAGTTGACTTTGATGGGCGGAGGGCCCTTGCGCCGAAAGCTGGAACGAGAATTCCGGGAACGTTTCTCCGCCCAACAGG
>JAPLIW010000018.1 GCA_026388915.1 Deltaproteobacteria bacterium | reverse complement strand
GACCAATATCGCCGAGTACCTTCCTCTGCTTAAAAAGCATCTGGCTAAGAGTGCCCTGGGAAAGGTCTATGGGGAAATGCGCGTACCAACTCCAAAGTATATGGAAGAGGCCGGCCTTCTTCAGTTTCAGACCCTGATCAAAAAATATCCGCCCCGGCCGCCCCAAATCGTGATTCAGCCCGGGGAAGATATTGCCGCCCTGCCCTATACCGGAGGAACTACCGGACTCCCTAAGGCGGCGATCTTGACTCATCGAAATATCGTCTCCCTCCAGGCCCAGACCGTTTCCTTCTGGCCTATATTTGAGGAGGGGAAGGAAGTGGTCATAGCCTTCCTGCCGTTCTTTCACATCTATGGACAGGTTGTGGTGATGCTGAATGGCCTGGTTCAGGGCTCCACCATTGTGCTTTTCACCACCCCGGATGTCGATGATATCCTTTCGGCCATGGAGCGCTACCAGGCCTCCGGCTTCTATGGGGTCCCTACCCTGTTCGAATACCTCAAGGATTATGAAAAAACGGACCGCGTCAATTGGAAGCGACTCAAATTGATCGCCTGCGGCGCCGACACCCTTCATGACTCCACGATTAAAGACTGGGAAAGGCGAACGGGAACCAAGATATTGGAAGGGTACGGCATGACCGAGACGACTGCCGTCAGTCATAGCACTCCCTTTGATCGACCCAAGGCCGGTTCCTTCGGTGTGCCCATCCCCGGTGTAACTGCCGCAGTCGTTAACGTAGATAGCACGGAATTCATGCCTGTCGGCGAAGTGGGGGAATTGATCCTCAACGGCCCCAACATTATGCAGGGTTATTGGAAGAGACCCGAGGAGACAAAAGAGTCGATTATAGACATCGATGGCAAGAAGTGGCTCAGAACCGGGGATCTGGTCAGAATGGATGAAGAAGGTTATTTTCACTTTTTTGACCGTAAACGGGACTTGATTAAATATAAGGGTTATTCGGTCTTTGCCCGGCACGTGGAAGAGGTGCTCTATAAACATCCCCAGATCAAAGCCGCCGGAGTGGTGGGGGTACCGGACCCCAAGGTGGGCCAGTTTATAAAGGCCTATGTAGTGTTACAAAGCGAGGCCAGGGGTAAGATCTCTGAAGAAGAAATTATGGAATTTTGCCGACAAAATCTGGCGCACTACAAGGTCCCCAAGATCATCGAATTCCGTGGAGAGCTTCCCAAGACAGACGTTGGAAAAGTTTCCCGCCGGGAGCTGAGGGAAGAGGCAGAGGAAATCTGATATGGACCAACCCTTCTTAGAACTTGATGGCCTTATTAAGGACTTCGGGGGACTGCGGGCCATTAACAACGTAAGCTTTTCTATGAACCGAAACGAAATGGTGGGTCTGATCGGCCCTAATGGTGCCGGCAAGAGCACCCTGGTTCGGCTGATAAGCGGTATTCTGAAACCTGGTTCGGGCGGCATCCGTTTTAAGGGCAAGAACCTTGTCGGGCTTAAGACCTGGGATATCATAAACTTGGGCATAGCCTGCACCTTCCAGAACATGAGGCCTTTCCGCCGTCTCCCGATTATTGCCAATGTCATGGTCTCGTGTCTTTGCCCCCGGGCCTTGAAAAGGGGTGAATGGGTCAAGAGAGTCGAGGCCAAGGCGATGGATGCCCTGGAATTTGCCGGCATCTCCGATGTGTACCTGGAAAAGGCCTCCACCCTCTCCCAGGGTGATCTCAAGCGCCTGGAGGTCGCCAGGGCCGTGGCCACGGAGCCGGAATTGCTTCTTCTGGATGAACCCTTCGGGGGTCTGAGTCCTGCCGAGACCGATCTCATGGGCAAATCCATCCACCGACTTCACAAAGGCGGCCGTTTCGGTCGCTTGCACAGCGAAGGACCGGCCATGATTATCATCGAACACAAGCTTCAGCAGTTAATGAAGATTGTGGAGCGAATCATTGTCCTCAACTATGGCGAAGTGATCGCGGATGGCCCCCCGGAAGAGGTAGTGAATAATAAAGAGGTTATCAAGTCTTACCTGGGCGAAGGAGGAATCTAACCTTGCTGCTGGAAGTAGCCCATCTGAAGGTCTGCTATGACCGGGCCATGATCATCAACGACCTGAGCATGGGCGTTGAGAGGGAGGAGTTGGTGAGCCTGGTGGGACCCAACGGGGCCGGCAAATCCACGTTGCTCAGGGCCATTACCGGCCTGGTTGCCTGGGAAAGGGAGATTACCCGTCGGTCAACGGGTGGAGACGTAATCCTTGAAGGTTCGGTGACCTTTGACGGCGAGAGAATCGATCAGATCCCCGCTCACGAGATCGTTAAAAGGGGGTTGATTCATTGTCCCGAAAGGAGAAGACCGTTCCGGGAAATGACGGTGATCGACAATCTACATGCCGGTGCCTATCTCCTGATGGGGAAAAAAGAAATACAGGACAACTTGGGAAAAGTCTATCAGTTATTCCCCGTGCTTCATAAGCGGTCCAACCAGATCTCCGGAACCCTCTCCGGCGGGGAGCAGCAGATGCTGGCCCTCGGAAGGGCATTGATGTCCCGGCCAAAACTGATGTGTATTGATGAGCCCTCGACCGGGCTGGCCCCCATTCTGCGCAGACATGTGTTTGAAAAGATCGTTGAGATCCGGAATCTTGGAATCACCCTTCTCCTGGTCGAGCAGGAAGTCGGCACGGTCTTTAAGATCGCCTCCCGCAACTACGTCCTTTCCTCGGGGAAGATCATTGCCGAAGGCACCGGCGAACAATTGCTGCAAGACGAGGTCCTCCGTAAAACCTACCTTGGGCTCTAGCTGGTTGCCATTCCAGAACTTCCCCTCCACAAATAATCCTTGCAAATTCTCACATGAATTGGGTAAAATCACGTGGCTCCTTGAGCAACCTGCAAAGTTGGTTATTATGGCTAGCGAGGTGTAATGCGTGGATATTAAAAGATCCTATTACGAAGATATTGAACTCTTTAAGAGCAAAACCATTCTGGTTTGGTCCGTCATCCTCCTGGCCGTCCTGATCGTCCTGCCCTGGATTATCGCCAAGACCCACTTTCTGGGCATGTCCGTCTACCTGCTGAATCTGATCATTATCCACTGCATCGTCGCCATCGGCTTGAACATCCTCGTGGGATACACCGGCCAGATCTCCCTGGGCCATGCGGGATTCTTCGCCATCGGAGCCTTTACCACGGTCATGTTTGTCGGCCAGATGGGACTTCCCTTATTCATCGCCCTGCCGCTGGGGGCGCTCATTTCGGCCGGGGCCGGGTTTATCCTGGGGCTTCCCTCACTGCGCCTGGAAGGTCCCTACCTGGCGATTGCCACCATGGGCTTCGGCATGGCCGTCACCACGATCATCAAGCACATGGAATTCTTCGGCGGACGGATGGGATTACAGGCCCCCAAGCTGTACCTCTTCGGGACGGCCATGAAAGACATCCATTTCTACTATGTGATTTGCGCGGTCGGAGTGATCTTAACCATTGCGGCGGTAAAATTGTTCAAGACCAAGGTGGGGCGGGCCTTCATCGCCATCCGCGACAGCGACGTGGCGGCGGAAACCATGGGAGTGAATCTCAACTATTATAAGACCCTTTCCTTTGCGGTCAGCGCTTTCTACACGGGCATCGCCGGGGGTCTCTACGCATTTATCCTCGGGTTCATCAACCCGGAAGGCTTTCATATCATCATGTCCATCACCTTTCTGGCCATGGTGGTGATCGGCGGGGTGGGCTCCGTCATGGGCTCCATCGCCGGGGCCATCCTCATGACCTACCTGGACGTCAAGCTGCAGGCCATCCAGGACATCCCGGGCATCGGGGCGTTGCTGGTGAGTTTTTCAGAGCAGTATATGAGCATGGGCGGCATCTCCAACGTGGCCATCATCGTTTACGGGCTGATCATGGTCCTGATCATCCTCTTCGAGCCCCTGGGAATTTTCGGCATCTGGATCCGGGCCAAGAAGTACTGGAAAACCTATCCCTTCTGATTTTTTTTGGACACAAATGAACACAGCGCGGCTGCGCCGCAAAACCAAAAATTTTTAATTGGACACAGATAAACACAGATGAACACAGATAATAATTCATGAAAAATGCCTAACAAAATTTAAAGACTTTGCAAAAAAGTAGTATAGATGACACAGATAAAAAAGTAAGAAAATATCCGTGGTCATCTGAAAATCCTGGCTCCCCGATTCAAAGGATTTAGATTGAGAGAAGATTGATACGTTCAATATTTCTATCTGTGTTCATCGGTGTCCCAATAAGTCGTTGAAGGAGGCGGAATGCTTGGACAACTGATTGTCAGCGGCCTGGCCGTGGGTTTTTGCTACGCCCTTCTGGCCCTGGCCATGGTCATCATTTACAAGACCTCGGATGTGTTGAACTTTGCCCAGGGGGAGATGGCCATGATCAGCTCCTTCATGGCCTTCGTTTTCCTGGAGAGTTACCAGCTCTCTTTCCCCCTCGCCCTGGCACTGACGCTGCTCTTTGCCGCGGCCCTGGGCGCCCTGCTGGAATTCGTCTTCCTGCGGCCGGCCAAGAATCCCACGGTCATCGGAATGATCATCATCACCCTGGGATTCGAGATGATCCTCATGGGGATCGCCGGATGGAAGTGGGGGCCGGACCAGCGCAACCTGCCGTTCCCCATTCCCAGCTTCGAGACCTATAATTTCGCCGGGCTGGTGGTCAGCAAGATCAACTTCTGGACCATCATCGTCTGCCTGGTCCTGATTGCCCTTCTCTTTCTCTTCTTCCAGTATTCCAAGCTGGGAACGGCCATGCGGGCCACCCAGCAGAACCGGCTGGTCGCCCGGCTCATGGGAATCCGGACCAAACGGATCTTTTCCTTCACCTGGGCCCTGAGTTCTATCATCGGGGCCGTGTCGGGAATGTTTATCGCCGCCCTCACCGTTCTGGACCCTCCCATGATGATGGATCCCCTGATGAAAGCCTTTGCCTCTGCCGTTCTGGGGGGCATGACCAGCCTGCCGGGGGCGGCCGTGGGAGGAACGATCCTGGGGGTGGTGGAAAACCTCTTCGGGGGGTACATCTCCCTGCCCTTTAAATCGGTCGTGGCCTTCGCCGTCATTGTCCTCATGCTTTGTATCCGGCCCAGCGGGCTGCTGGGGAAGCATTTTGTGAAGAAGGTTTAGAAAAAGAATAAAAAAGCGGAAGGAGGTGGTTGGGGTAAAGAAGCGGTGAAAGCGGCCGAGATGGAAATAACCGGAGGCGGAAAAAATCAAAAGGAGGGAGGCAGCATGAAAAAGAGTATTCTTC
>JAPLIW010000189.1 GCA_026388915.1 Deltaproteobacteria bacterium | reverse complement strand
CTTGGAAGCAATGAGGAAAAGCGTGGTCTCCGGGTTCAGCTTTTTCAGGGTTTCCACAATATGAGTTCCATCTACGTTGGAGACGAAATGAACCTGTAAACCCTCCCGGGCGTAAGGCTTGAGACACTCGGTTACCATGACCGGCCCTAGGTCCGACCCTCCGATTCCCATATTGACGATATCCGTGACCGGCCTCCCCGTATACCCCTTCCACTCACCGGAGATCACCTTTTCCGAGAAGCTTTTCATCTTTTCAAGGACCCCATTCACCCGGGGCATCACATCTTCCCCATCCACGTGGATGGGAGTGTTGGATCGATTCCTCAGGGCCACATGCAGAACGGCCCTTTTTTCCGTCTCATTGATCTTGTTACCGGTAAACATCTTCTCGATGGCGTCCCGCAGGTCCACTTCCTCCGCCAGGGAAAACAGGAGTTGCATCGTCTCCGGGGTGATCCGGTTTTTGGAGTAGTCTACCAGGATATCCTGGAAGCGGAGGGAGAACTTCTCAAACCGCTGCGGGTCTGTGGCAAAGAGGTCTTTCATCTGGACGTTCTTCATCTCCTGAAAATGGCCACCGAGATCCCGCCAGGCCTTTGTTTTTATCGGATCAATCTTCTTCAGCATACGCTGCTCCTTTTTCTCACTCCATGAGCCTGCGCAGTTATTAGGGATTTTTTGAATAAGTACTTCCGTGCCGCGATCTTGCGATTCCGCTGTTTAGATTGTTTCAATTCTAATATGAAACCCCCTGCATACACAAGTTTTGCGGATGACTTCGGGCCTCGATTCCATAAAAGTCCATCCCTAACGCTATAGCAGGCATAGTCATTTTCCCCCCAAAAAGCCCAAAATAACTGTTGACGATTCTGGAGAAGTTCCCTATAATCACTTTCCTGCGGTCGTTTTATCACTCTGTACCCAGGATTCTTAGAATATTGGTGGGGGAGGGTAAACCCATGAAAAAATTATACTTTTTGCTGCTTTCCGTCCTTTCTTTGGTCCTGATTCCTGGTATGGCCTCAGCCCTCGCGCCGATTGCGACGCCTGAACCCACGAGCCTTCTTCTGATTATTGCGGGGCTCTTTGGAATTTTTGGATTCCGCCGGATTTTCAAAAAGTAAATCTATTTTTCTCAACTGCCGGACGACCCAGAAAAATCAGTAAAAAAGAGATTATGAGAACCCTCATAATCTCCTTCTATCCTTAAATAAGACAGAGGCGGGGCTTCATGGAGGCCCCGCTTTTTTATTTTCGGTTCTTGGGACGGATCGGATAGGGCTCTCAGGCCAGTTGGGCCCGCAAGACAAGGCAGAGCAGCCCCATGCGCAGGAACTGACCGTATTGAATCATATCGAAATAGACCGCCCGGGGGTCGGAGTCCACTTCCGGCGGGAGTTCATAATCCCTGGGGAAGGGATGCAGGATGTAGGTATCTCTCTTCAGGCCTTTCAGAATTTCGGGGGTCACCCGGAAGATTTCTTTCGACCGTTCATAATCACTCACCCGATCGCCGAAGCGGTCCCGGGGGATCTGGGTGATGTACAGAATATCGGCTTGGGAAGCGATCTCCCTCCATTCTTCCGCGCTGTCCAGGGACTCCTGATTGCCCCTACTATTTGTGACCATTTTGGCGTCCATTTAGCCAGTAAGGGATTAAGCACTGGATACCCCGCGTGCGGATAGCGGAAGGCAGTACGGGCCCATGGATAAACTTTTGCCGGGAATCTTGATTTGGTTTACAATAGAACAAAAAAGAGGGAATACTTTAGCCTTTTGAGAAGCCAGCAACCGCCCCTTATTCCGCTTTTTTAAAGGGGGAATAAGCTCGGTTCATCATCGAGCCCAGAAGAAAAAGCTCTCCTCCCTTTGAAAAAGGGAGGACGGGAGGGATTTCTGGAGAAGCCTTTTTCAAACCGCTAAACTGATAAAATAGAGGAAGGTTGAGGTAACGATTTATGAAAACGTACAACATCGTAATGATCCCCGGCGACGGCATCGGGCCTGAACTCCTCGACGCGGCCATCCAGGTGCTGGACAAAATTCAGGAACTGGCCGGGGACTTTCGTTTATCTTATGCCTTTCATGAAGCGGGCGCGGGCTACTACCAGAAGCACGGGGTGAATATCTCTCCGGAAACCCTGGAGGCGATCCGCAAGGCCGATGCAACCATGAAGGGGCCGGTGGGCCTGCCGGGGGTGCGGTTTCCGGACGGAACGGAAGCCGGCGTCCTGGGCGGGGTGCTGCGCAGCGGTTTCGACCTCTACGCCAACGTGCGCCCCATCAAGCTCTTTCCCAAGGTAACCATTCCCCTCAAGGACCGCCCGCCGGGAAGCATCGATTACATCATGGTGAGGGAAAACACCGAGGGCCTCTACCTCTCCCGCGGCCGCGGAATTATCACCGAACAGGCCGCCAGCGACACCCTGCTTCTGACCAGAAAAGGATGCGAGAGGATCTGCCGTTTTGCTTTCAAGATGGCCATGGAAAAGCCCAAAGGGGCCCCCGAGGACGGCCGGAAGAGAGTCACCCTGGTGGAAAAGAGCAACGTCCTGCGCAGCTTCTATTTCTTCCGCCAGATCTTCGCTGAGGTGGCCCGGGAATTCCCCCAAGTGGAGGCGGAGAATCTCTATGTGGATGCGGCTTCAGCCGCGCTGGTCATGCGCCCCGAGCATTTCCAGGTGCTGGTCACCGAAAACATGTTCGGCGACATCCTCAGCGACCTGGGCGGGGCCACCATCGGCGGTCTGGGCATGTGCCCATCCGCCAACATCGGGGACGAGCGAGCTTACTTCGAGCCCATCCACGGCTCGGCCCCGGATATTGTGGGAAAGAACAAAGCCAATCCCCTCTCCCAGATCCTGGCCGCGGGAATGATGCTGGACTACCTGGGGCGGAAGAAAGAGGCTCTTCTTCTGGAGAATACCGTCCGGCGGGCCCTGGAAAAGGAGCGCTTCCGGATTTCCTCCGCCGGTCAGGTGGAAGGGGGCGCCCCACATGTAGCCAAGATCCTCAAAGAGGAATTAGCCCGATGCTATGGAGCGATCGACTAATGCAAACGCGATAAATTGGCATATTCTCCCCCACCCTTACCCTCCCCCTCGAGGGGGGAAGGTGTG
>JAPLIW010000885.1 GCA_026388915.1 Deltaproteobacteria bacterium | reverse complement strand
GAGATGTCTTGCCCTGGCTGTATTCGGTGGGCACTCCATAGAAGCGGGAAGAGACCGACCTGATGCGGCCGCCGGCGGCATATTCGGCCAGGCGGTTTAAGGGCAGGAAGCTTTCCACATCATCGGTGTGGGTTGCGACTTTGTCCCAGAAAAGGTCGGCGGTGAACATGCGTTTCGGGGCCGGGTTGGCCGCCATGGCGTACAAATCCCTGGTCATCCGCCGCCCCTGTCTCTCAGCTTCGGCGTCCATTTTGCCCGCGGTGGTCACCAATCCCACCCGGCACTCGGCGAGAGGCTTCTTAAGAGGGGTGAAAGGGGCGTCATCGTGGTAGGCCCAGGTATAAGGCTGGGAGTAACCCTGAGCGGCGTAATACTCCCGGCTGCAATCGATGTAGCTTACGTAAGACCGGTATGCCCGGCGATGATTCATGGGGTACCTCCTTTACTAAAATATTTCCTATTCATGACCAGATTGACAAATTATACTGGTTTTTTTCTCTAATTGGGAAAGTTCTTGGGTGAATTCCGGGGACACCCTATTCAATTCTTGGATCTTGAAATGCTTTGTGGCAGCATTCGCGCATCGCGATAATGGCGGGGGAACTGGCGATGAACAGAGGGAGAGGCATCCCAGAAATAAGTATGGTGTCCCCGGAATGGTCTTTCCTGCGTTTTATTGGGATATAGGGAAAATTCATTTACAGATGCGGGGGAATGATTATACCTGTTCAGACAATAGGGCTGCGGCGATTTTCCTTAATAGCTTTGCGGCGTCCGTATTGTCCGGCAGCTTTTTGCCGGTAAACCCGGCCTGGCTGATTTGAGGATCGAGGTAAACGGCGCCGGCCACTTTCATCTGTTTATTCTCCAGTTCCTTTCGCAACTTTTCCTCTATCTCCGGAGAAGGGATTTTGTTCAGGATGGCATGAATGGCCGAGATGCCGATGCCCTCGGCCATATAGCGGATTTTTTCCGCCAAGGCCAGCGAATCGAAAGAAGGTTCGACGATCGTGAGAACCGTATCGACGCCTCTTTCCATTCCCCGGCCGAAGCTCTCGATCCCGGCTTCCATATCGATCAGCATGATTTCTTTGATTCCCAGGTGAATTTTTTGCACGAAATCGCGGGCCAAGTCGGCCATCTGGCAGGCACATCCCTGAAAGGGATCGATGATTTTGCCAACGGTCAGGAATTTCATCCGGGGGGCGCTCACGATGAATTCGCGTGGGATGCTTTCCAGGGAAATCCGGGCGGCCTCAAGCCAGGAGGCGTCCGGCTTCCGATCTCCCATGGAGAACCGTTCCAGCAGAGAAATCAGGGGGGTGGACGGGGTATCCAACCCCAGGAGCTTCGGAAGCCCAAGGTTGGATTCGTCGCTATCTATGACCAGCACGGTATAGCCTTCCCGCCGCAGGGCATCGGCCAGCAAAGCCGTCAGCGTGCTTTTGCCGGTTCCTCCTTTCCCGCAGACAGCCATTTTCTGGCTGCGATTTTTCTTTTCACCATGGGCGCGGATGTATTCCCGCATTCTCTTGGAGGCCTCAACCATCTCCCCGGCCGTCCGGGCCTGACAGAGGCCGCAATCAATGCAGGGTTCGTCGTCGTAATAGACCGCACCCAGAGGGCAATGGAAAGCCGGCATCTCGGGTCTCTCTCACAATAGAGGGGGCCGCAGAATTCTCAATAGACGACAGGCCCCACATCGGGGATGTGCTCCGGCGGGCGGACGAGTTTCATCTGCCGTGCTCCGGTCGGGCAGGTGACTGCACAGCAGCCGCAGCCCATGCATTTCTCGGTATCGACAAAGGCCTTCTTCAGGCCGGATACGGAATCCTCTTCCATCTGAACCGCGTCAAACTGGCATCTTTCGAGGCATTTTCCGCAACCTTTGCATTTCTCTGAATCCACCGTGGCCTCAAAGCGGCTCTTCGCCAGACCTTTCCATAGGGGGTACTTGTTCTGCCTGAGGAGCGGCAGGATGAGCTCACAGCAGCACCAGTGGCAGTTACAGACCAGC
>JAPLIW010000034.1 GCA_026388915.1 Deltaproteobacteria bacterium | reverse complement strand
AATCTGTCGGACAAGGCCTTCGATAACCTGACCTTCCACGGCGTCGGCGTAGGACGGGTTGTGGCCGGCAAAAACCACGATTACGGGTACATCAAATTCATGAACCCCGACGGGGACTATGTGGTGACGGAAAACCTCCGTGATCTGGGGAACACGGACGCCACCTGGAAATTCCTGCAGGGTACCGGCAAATGGAAAGGCATTCAAGGTGGAGGAAAACTTCAGCCCGCCGCCCGCGGCCGGCCGATCCTCAAAGACACGGTGCAAGGCTGTATCCGGATGACGGGGAAATATGAGTTGGGGAAGTAGCGGCTGTCCTAGGCATTTATAGGGACCGATCAAAATAAGTTGACATGATCAAAAGCAGCATTTTGAATCAAGCCCATACGAGCCAGAAATCCCCCCATCCCCCCCTTTATTAAAGGGGGGCAAGGGGGGATTTCTGGAGATGTCGGACACCTCGCGATGTCACCCTATTTTTGTCGTTCTATATAGGTAGGGGCAATTCATGAATTGCCCCTACCCTGCATCCATCAAAGGGAGTAAATCTCTTCGTCACTCAGGATGGTCAGGCCCTCTTCTTTCAGGACCTTCTCCGCCTCCTGGATCTTTCCCACATCCACGACCAGGATCGCCCGCTTTTTGTCTTCGATGACAAAGCCATAGGCGTCGTCGATGTTGATCTTCCGCTGTCCGAAGACTTTGCAGATCCGATGGAGTCCCCCCGGACGGTCATCCATGAGGATGGCGATGATCTCCCGCTTGTGGGCCGATATCCCCTGGGACCGGAGGGCCTCCAGGGCAATGTCAGGTTTGTCAACCAGGAGTTTGATCACCCCGTACTCGAAGGTTCCCATGACGGTAATGGCGCGGATATTCACGTTCGCCTTCATCAGATACTCGGTCACCCGCTCGATCCGCCCGGGCTTGTTCTCGACAAAAACAGAGATCTGGTGAGCCATAAAAACCTCCAAACTCAATGCGACACAGATGAACTTAGCGCGGCGGAGCCGCACCTAAACAGAAGGAAAACCTACATTATTTACGGAAATTGTAGGGGCAACCCCCAGTGGTTGCCCATCTTGCGGGCGGCCACAGGGGGCCGCCCCTACATCATTTTGCTTAACAAAATTTAAAGAGTTTGAACGTAAGTAGTACAGATAAACACAGATTTTCAAAATAACCGGAATCTATAATTTCTTATTCTTATCTGTGTTCATCTGTGTTTATCTGTGTCCAATTGGTCTTTATTGTCCTTACATCTCCCTCTTGTCCAGAACCCGCACGGCCTTGCCCTCGCTCTTGGGCAGGGTGTCGGGTTCCACCAGTTCAACCTTGGGGGTAACCAGGATCTCCGACTTCAGCGCTTCGGTGATCTGTTTGCGGAGCTTCTCCAGCTGCCACAGGTCCCCCTTGAAGAACTCCGGCTGGACTTCCACCTTGACGATCATCCGGTCTTCGAAATTTTCCCTTTCCAGGACGATCAGGTAATTCGTGCCCACCTCGGGGATGTTCATGAGGCTCGTATCGATCTGCAGCGGAAAGATATTGACCCCCTTGAGGATGAACATGTCGTCGCTTCTTCCCTTGATCCGGCTCATGCGGCGGTGGGTTCGGCCGCAGGGACAGGGTTCGGGGAAGATGGTGGCCAGATCTTTGGACCGGTACCGAATCAAAGGCATGGCCTCCCGGTTCAGGGTCGTGTAAACCAGCTCCCCTTCTTTCCCCTCGGGTAATACTTCCTGGGTCTTAGGATCGATTATCTCCACCAGGAAATCATCCTCCCAGAAATGCATGCCGTTCTTCTGGGGACATTCGAAGGCCACCCCCGGCCCGTTCATCTCCGAAAGGCCGTAAGAATTGAAGGCGTCCACTCCGTACATCTCCTCGAGCCGCTGACGGGTGGCCTCGGAGTGGGGTTCGGCGCCGATCAGCATCATCCGCAGCCTGGTGTCCTTCTTCGGGTCGAGGCCCATTTCTTCGAAGACTTTCCAGAGATGCAGGGCATAGCTGGGGATGACATGGACGACGGTGGTGCTGAAATCCTGCATGAGGTGGATCTGCCGCTTGCTGTTTCCCGAACCGGAGGGGATGGTCAGGGCCCCGAGCCGCTCGGCCCCGTTCTGGAAGCCCAGCCCGCCGGTGAAGAGGCCGTAGCCGCTCATGTTCTGGAATACGTCATCCTTGCGCACCCCCGCCATGTACATGCATCGGGCCACCAGGTTCGCCCATTCATCCAAATCTCCTTGGGTATGGAAAATCGCCGTGGCCCGCCCGGTGGTCCCGGAAGAAGAATGCAGGCGGACGATCTTTTCTTTGGGCACGGTGAGAAACCCATACGGGAACTGATCTCTCAGGTCCTGCTTGGTGGTGAAGGGGAGAGCTTTCAGGTCGTCCAGGGATTTTATCTTCTCCGGCGAGATCCGGTGCTTTTTGAAAAGCTGCGAGTAAAAGGGGGATTTGGCGGCTTGTTTGAATGTCTTCTTGAGCCGCCGGAGCTGAAGCTTCTGCAGCTCTTTGGGTCCCATGGTCTCAATTTCTTTTTCCCAGAATTGGCCCGGCATGACAGCACTCCTTAAGGAAATGAACGCCATGGAAGGCGCCATAA
>JAPLIW010000030.1 GCA_026388915.1 Deltaproteobacteria bacterium | reverse complement strand
GTCTCCCTGGGCCGTCGAGGTGGACTGGCCCGAAGCGGGCCCCCCCCGCTGCACGTTGACGATGACGCACGGGGCTTCCACGCTGGCGGCCAGACCGACCCCTTCCATCATGAGGCAAAAGCCCGGCCCGCTCGTGGCGGTCATCGCCTTGGCCCCGCCCCAGGAGGCCCCCACCACCGCCACCAGCGCCGCGATCTCATCCTCCGCCTGCAGGCAAAAGCCGTCGACCAGGGGCAGCCGCCGCGCCATCCCTTCCAGGATTTCGGTGGCCGGCGTGATGGGATAGCCGGCGAAGAAGCGGCACCCCGCCAGGAGGGCCGCCTCCACGCAGGCTTCGTTTCCTTGCATCACCTTGATGCGACCTTTTTTCATGGCTTCCTTTCTTCTTCTTCGTTTCCGGAGTTTTGATACCGGTCCGCGAGCATCGTTTCACCCCCACCCGAATCATCCGGGCCTTTCCTTCTCTTTACCCATCAAATTCATCGCCCGGCAAAACCGGAATCCGGCCCGGATGAAGCCTGGCCTTTTCCACATAAGTTTTCAGCCTCTCCCGGAATTTCGGGTCCGCGCACTCTTCGATAATCCGCCGGGCCCTCTCGTAGGGTTCAAGGGCCCGCAAATCCGCGATCCCATGCTCGGTAATCAGGACATCGACCTCGTGCTCGGTATGGTCCACATGGGAAACCCGTGGAACGATGCTGGAAATCTTTCCCTGTTGAAATGTGGAGGGAAGGGCGAATAGGGAGATGGAGCTGTTGCGGGCGAAATCATAGGACCCGCCGACTCCTCCGATGAGCTGGGATCCCTTTGAGTGGCTCGAATTGACCTGTCCCTGGATGTCGGCTTCCAGGCCAGAGTTGATCGCTATGACCCCGAACCGGCTCAGCATCTCCGCCGAGTTGGTGAGCGTGACTGGGCGAAAGATGAAATAGGGTTTGTAATGCTCCAGGCGGGAACAAAATCGATGAAGGGCTGAACCGGAGAAGCGCAGGGCGCTGCAGGAAATCCCTTTGACTTTCCCCGCATCAATCAAATCCAGGAGCGGGTCCGTGGCCACCCCCAGGTAAAAGATGAGGGAGGAAAAGTCACTGCGGGCCAGAAGAGAAAGGAATCCATTCAGGGCATCCCCAAAGCCCACCTCCAGGGGAGGAAGCTCCCCTTGTCTTCCTCGCTCTTTTTTCAGGAATTCTTCTATATTCTTCGCAATGCGCAGGGTTTTCTCGCCGGGCGGAGACGAGGGAATGTTCCGGTCTTCCCGATCGGCAAAGACGATATATTTTATCTTCGCCATATCCACGGGGATATAAGGAGAACCAATTCTTTCCAGGGGATGATTCAAGGGGATGCAACGGCCGGGCTCTGGAAAGTAGATGTCGTGCATTCCCTCCATTCCCAGGGGTCGACGCAGATTGATCTCGATGATCACCGAGGAGGCCAATTCCAGCCACTCCGGGGCATCGTACACGCAGGTGCCGGGGATCATCTGCCCTTCCTCATTGATCCCCGCCGCTTCGATCACGGCCACATCGATCTTCCCATAGTATCCACGCCGGGCGTAATGGCAAACCTTTCCTGTTTTCCCCTCGAGGAATCCCACTTCTCCCCGGTTGATGGCCTGCCGCAGTAGTTTCGACCCCACGCTCCCGATCCTCCTCCGGATGCCCCGGACTTCCGCCAGGGCGTCCTCAATCTCCGGACCCAGGGGGCCCGAAGAGAGGAGATCGATCCGGAGAGGATCCCCGTTCTGGATTCTCTCCTTCAGGGCTCCGAAGACTTCCCGGGGATAACCGGATAGGCCCGTCCCGCTCGTCGCCACGACCATGCCGTCCCTGAAAAATAGCGCCGCCTCCTTCGCGGTTGTGACCCGGCCGCGCAACGCGGCCTTTCGAATTCTTTGTTCCCCTTCGGTCAAAACAATCTCCTCTCTTTGTCCACGGCATGTGGCTCCGAATTCCGCAAGAGCTCGGCAATTTCCCTAGCGTTCCTTTCTCCGAATTCCCCTGGATCCATCGTCTCCTACCATCAGCCGCTTCATACCCTCCGATCCTGCCCTTCCTGGTTTTCGATAATCCTCTAATACTGAATCCGAAAATCCCATATGTATATTAATACCACGAACAAATGATCCCGGGTACCCCCAGTTTTGGGTTGACACCGCCCC
>JAPLIW010000448.1 GCA_026388915.1 Deltaproteobacteria bacterium | reverse complement strand
GCTGGCCGGAGAAATGACCTTTGAGGATACGGAGCTGACCGAAAAAGTGCAGGTGGAGATCGAAAACAGGGCGAGGAGAGGAGCCGGTGATTTAAGCCAGGTGGCGATTTTCATCCCCACGGCGAACCCGAGAGAGCTGGGAGAACAATTTCTGCTAAGAATTTATCCCGTCGAAGACCAGCCTCTCGATCTGCCCTGCAAGGTGATCTTTTCCAATAAATACGGGCAAGAAAGCCAGAACCTCCGCCGGGGAATGGAGGTTAAATTCCTGGACCTTCCCCCCGAACTGGAAAAGCAGGTCGGCGATTACCTTCATTCCCTTGAATCCGCAAAAGGCGGGAAGGGTTCGAAACCTTCCCCCTCATTCCATTAAGGGAGACCTGGATACCGATGACCCTCAAACGCGATCCGAAGGATATTCACCGAATCATGGGAATGATGGCCGAGCTGGAGCTCAAAATCTCCGAATTCTACCGCGAATGCGGTGATTTCTGGAAACAGGAAAAGGATTTCTGGGCCAGCCTGGAAAAAGACGAGGTTTCTCATGCCCAATCCGTGCGGAAGATGGCCGATATCCTTCTGGCCCGGCCGGAACGGTTCGAGGAGAACCGTCCCTTCAATCCCGTTTCCATAGCCGTCGCTCTGGCCGGAATTCAGGACAACCTTCAGAAACTGAAGGAGGGGCAGCTGCAGGGCCTGCATCTTCTCTCCATTGCCCGGGACATGGAACAGTCCCTCCTGGAAACCAAGCCGGGAGAAATTCTGAAGAGCAGAGATATGGAGTATCAGAACCTCCTCCGGACGATCGAATCCCAGACCCATGCCCACAAAAGAAAGCTGGCCGAAAAAATCGAAGAGATAAAAAGCCGGCCATAATTCCACCGGACCGGGAATGCCCTCCTTCACCCCAAAGCCACATCCAGGGCTATCATCAAGGCAAATCCCAGCAATGAGGGCAAGCCATCAAGCAATCTTCTTGAAATTCTCTTTCTTGGTCCGGCAGACGGGACACGTTTCGGGCAGGGCGCCGTCGAAGATGTACCCGCAGACCTGGCAGACGTGATACTCCCGGTCCTGCTCCTTGAGCAGGGCCTCCAGCGCACCCTTGTAAAGAATAGCGTGTCTCTCTTCCACGTCCCGGGAGCGGGAGAAGCTCCAGGCCACATCTTCTCGCTTCAGTTCGAAAGCCTGTTTGATGAAGGCCGGATAGTAGTCGTTCTTCGCTTTCATCTCGTTTTCAAAGGCCGCTTTCAAATTATCCTCGGTCTCCCCGATGACCCCTTCCAGGTACTTCAGATATTCATCGGCATGGACCCTCTCCGCGTCGGCCACGGCCCGGAAGAGGCTGGCCACCTGGGGAAAGCCGTCTTCTTCCGCTTTTTTGGCGAAGGCCAGGTTGCGCACGTAGGCCTTGGATTCGCCCGCAAAGGCCTCGCGCAGCTTCCTCTCCAGTGCTTCCGGCAGCGGCTCATAGAGAATAAACTGGAACTTGTGGGCCCCGCAGACCGGGCAGGCGTCCGGGGGACGGTCTCCTTCATGAAGGTATCCGCACATCGTGCACTTCCATTTTTTCATTTTCTCCTCCGTAAAACAGCTTTCATCATTCAGGATTAAACCTTTCAGTCCTGACCACCGGCAGAACGGGAGGCTTGAAAATACGTGAACTGCTCAAAGCGGATTCAGCCTAGAGGCCACCTGAAGGTGGCCTTCGCCCGGGCCACGAACCCTGTATCCCGGAAAAGTCAAACCGTCTGATTCTCCCGGCAGATTCGGGGATTTACCTAAAGGAAATAATAACCTGTGGGCTATGAGCTATGCTGCCGGATACTCAGCCGGATCATGTAAACCAGCATGAACATGGTGGTGATCGTCGCCGGCACGGCCGTCTTGCCGCTGAAAAGAGACAGGGCCAGACCCGCGGCCAGACCTGTGTTTTTTTGGGTCCCCAAGAGGACCATGGTGGTAATGGTTTGAGAGTCCGCCCCCCGCAACCGGCCGATCGTCTCGATCACCCATCCCAGCAGGAAGGTGCTCGCCAGGGCGATCGCCGCGGGAAGAATCAGGGCCCCGGGCCGGTCGAAGAAAAGCTGACGGTTGAGGCCGATGATGGTGTAAACGATCAGGAAGAAGCTCCAGTTGGTAAGGGTCCCTCTCCAGGGTTCGAGCTTCTTCACCCAGCCGGCCCAGATGAGAAGCCGCGAAAGCGCCAGGGGAGCCAGAATCAGTTCCGCCATGATGGTCACGATCTTCACCGGATTGCCGAACGCCCCCCCGAGAAAAAAGTAGGCGATCAGGGGAGTGATCCCCAGGGCGGCCAGGTAGCACCCGATCGTCCCGATGAGGGCCAAGGTTTGGTTTCCGCTCAAGATCACGCTGAAAGGGATGACGGCCACCGCCGGGGGGACGGCGGTCATGATCACGAACCCGTCCCGCAGTTCCCCATCGGCGATCAACAACCCGCTCAACCCCAGAATCAGCCCGCCCAGGATACCGTAATTCAAGGCGATCCCCCACAGGGCCGGACGCACCAACTTCCCGGGAGAGAGAAAGATGCTGCCCGAAATGCCCATGGTGGCCAGGGTCATAACCAGGCCCAGGGCGGGAAGCACCGTTTTCTCGGTCCACTTTGCTCCCTGCCCCCACAGCAACCCCAGCAAGAGGGCCATGATCATTAGAAAATCCCGATTCCGGATCAGTCTGCTGAATCCCGTCATCTAAGCTGTTCCGCCACAGAGGTCACAGCGCAGCAAAGCCGCAACCAAAAAATTTTTTATCAGGACACAAAAGTTAAAAACAGGCTTTTATCGCCTTTGACTCCGAACTCAAAACTCCGAACTTTTTTTTGGACGCGGATGAACACGGATCAACACGGATAAAAATTCATAAAGAATCTTAAAAAAAACATAAAGATGTTACACCATATAAGTTTCAATAATTTTTCCTTTAAATCAATCTATCTATCGCCGTTTTTGGCTGGACTGGCTGCATCATTGCGATTTCTATTTCAGCGCTCCCTGGAGGGCGGCCGGGTCCGTTAAGGCGGTTTTGCAGGAATACCCCTCGCAGAGATAAGCGGTGGCCTTCTGGCCGATGGATTTCATCCCTTTCACGAAGGGACAGAGGGTGCTGAGTTTTTCCCCCCTGTCGTCTTCCGCCTGGAAT
>JAPLIW010000716.1 GCA_026388915.1 Deltaproteobacteria bacterium | reverse complement strand
GTGGTAGGGGCCGGGGATGAACTCGGCTTTGGCCTTGCCTTCCTCGAAGCGGAAGTCCAGCTTGAGGCCGATGGGATTCTGTTTCCCGCAGGCGAAGCAGAAGCCGTACTTGTCCCGGTCCGCATTTTCCATATCAAAAGCTTTTCACCACAGAGACACAGAGGTCACAGAGAAAAACGATCCAGCATCAAATAACCAGCAACAAGTTCCAAACCGCGATTTATACCCATATCCCCCGAATTAATACCCCTGGTCTTTACGTTCTGCGCCACGCCCGCTAGGCTTAGCGATTCTGCCATTTCGGTGGGCGCTTTTCATTGAAGGCGCGAATTCCCTCCTGCCGGTCTTCGGTGACCAGGTTCACATTGTAGGCTTCGATTTCGATCTGCAAACCGGTGTTCAGGTCGACCTCCATTCCCAAGTTGACAGCCCGCTTGGCCTGCCGGACGGCGATGGGGGAATTGGCGCAGATTTCTTCCGCCAGTTTGGAGACTGCTCCCTCCACCTGATCGACCGGAACCACTCGGCTGACAATTCCCATGGCCATGGCTTCCTGGGCGCTGATCCTCTTCCCGGTGAAGATCATCTCTTTGGCCCGCATCTTGCCGATGACCCGGGGAAGGTTCTGCGTCCCCCCGTTGCCGGGAATCAAGCCCACCCGAACTTCCGGCAGGCCGAACTGGGCGTTTTCCCCCGCAACGATGATATCCGCGGCAAGGGCCATTTCGAACCCTCCCCCCAGGGCGAAGCCTTTGACCCCGGCGATGACCGGCTGGGGGATCGCCCTCACGGAATTCATCGTCCGGACGAATAAAACCCGCTGCCGGGCGAGATCTTCCACGCTCATCTGGTTGCGCTCTTTCAGGTCGGCTCCCACCCCGAAAGACTTTTCGGAGGTAGTCGTCAGGCCCACGACCCAGACCTCCCAGTCGAGGGCCAATTCCTGGGAGGCCTCCAGGAGATCTTTGGCCATCTGCGTGTTCAGCGCGTTCAACGCGTCCGGCCGGTTGAGCTTGAGCCAGCAGAAATGTCCTCTTTTCTCCAAGACAAGAGTTTCCATCTGATCTCCTCAAAGAATGTTTCTTGCCGGGGACAACTTAACTGAGGTCGCGGAAATCAACGGGGACCTTCAGGCGGGGGCGGTTGGCCTTCTTCAGACCCAGGGCATCGTCGGCGATGAGCAAACGCATGATGTTGGCGGTTCCTTCTCCCACCTGGTAGAGCTTGGAGTCCCGGTAATACTTCTCCACGGGAAGCTCCAGCGAATACCCCATCCCTCCGTGGATCTCCATGGCCCACCCGGCGGCTCGCACCGCGGCCTCACCGGCAAAGTACTTGGCCACGGCGATCTCCCGGGTAAAAGGCCTTCCCTGATCGTTCAGCCAGGCCCCGCGCCGGACCATGAGACGGGCGGTTTCGGTGTAGGTCACCATGTCGGCGATGAGGTGCTTGACCATCTGGTAGTCCCGGATGGGGCGCCCGAACTGGACGCGTTCGTTGGCGTACTTCACCGAGGCATTGAGGCAAGCCTGGCAAATGCCCACGGCGCCGCTTCCCACGCTGATCCGTCCCCGGTCCAGGGCGGTCATGGCCACCTTGAAGCCGCCCCCCCATTCTCCCAGAAGATTTCCCTTGGGGGCCACCACGTCTTCGAGGCCGATTTCGGCGATGGGGGAGGCTTTGTCCCCCAGCTTGGGAATCTCGTGGGGCTGCCAGCCGCGCTGTTTCGTCTCCACGACGATGGCGCAGAGCCCGTTATGCTTGAGGGAGCGGTCATGGGTGCAATAGACCACCGCGTAGTCGGCCACGGTGCCGTTGGAGATCCAGGTCTTGGACCCGTTGATCAGGAAGTGGTCCCCCTTGTCCACCACCTTGGTTTCGATGGCGGCGATGTCGGAGCCGGCGTTGGGCTCGGAAAAACAGGTGCAGCCGAGCTTTTGGGCAGAGACCAGGGCTTTAACGTACTTCTTGCGCACGGAATCGTTGCCCCATTCCATCATGGCGTAGGGAACGGTCATGGCCTGAAGATTGAAGAGCGCACGCAATCCGGAATCGTAGGTGGAGATCGTCTCGCAGACCACCGAATGGGCCAGGAACCCCGAAGCCGAGCCGCCCATCCCCTCCGGGAAGGCGCTGCCGAAAAGGCCCAGTTCTCCCATCTGCCTCACCAGTTCGCGGTTGAATTCTTCCTTTTTCAGGTTGGGGACGATTTCTTTTTCCGCGAAATTTTTGGCCATTCGCTCCATGGCGGCCTGTTCTTCGGTCAGGTCAAAGTTCATCGCCTCTCCCTCGAAGGGGAAAATTTTGGATTGATTCGGACCGCCGCCCTTTCGTTTCCCCTTTTGACCAGAGACTAATATTTTTGCCGGGAAAGGTCAAGAAAAGAAAGAAGGGTGCAGGGGGCAGGAACGATTTTTCATTCCGCATTCCGAATTCCGCACTCCGCATTTTTTCACATGCCCAGAAAGGCCTTCATCATGTATTCGTTCTTCAGCAGTTCCTTCCCCTCTCCCTGCAGGACGATGGCGCCGTTTTCCAGCACGTAGCCCCGGTGGGAGATGGCCAGGGACCGCTGGACGTTCTGCTCCACCAGAAAGACCGTGGTCCCCTGCTGGTTGACCTCCTGGATGATGGCGAAGATTTCCCGCACGACGAGAGGAGCCAGACCCAGGGAGAACTCATCCAGGAGCAGAAGCTTGGGGCGGCACATCAACCCCCGGGCGATGGCCAGCATCTGCTGTTCCCCTCCGCTCAGGGTTCCCCCGAACTGCTCGCTCCTCTCCTTCAGGACGGGAAAGAGGCGGAGAACCCAGGCCAGGGTTTCCTCCCTCCTCTTGCGCGCCTTGCTCACGTGGGACCCCATGTGTAGGTTTTCCAGGACCGACATGCGGGGAAAGATGCGCCGTCCCTCGGGGACCTGGGAGAGGCCTTTTTCCACAATCCGGTGGGCGGGCAGCCGGTGGATTTCGGCTTCCTCGAAAAGAATGGACCCGGAGGCCGGCCGGAGCAACCCGGAAATGGTTTTGAGCATAGTGGTCTTGCCGGCGCCGTTTCCCCCCACCAGGGAGACGATTTCCCCGGAGGAAACCGAGAGGGAAACCTCCCGCAGGGCCTGGATGTCGCCGTAAAAGACGCTGATCCCTTTAACTTGAAGCAAGGAGAAATTCCTCCCCCAGGTAGGATTCGATGACCCGCTTGTCCCTGGAGACTTCCTCCGGGGGAGCGTCGGCGATCTTCTCCCCGTGGTGGAGAACGCAGACGCGATCGGCCAGGCTCATGACCGCGTGCATGACGTGTTCCACTACGATGATCGTCATCCCTCCCTGCTGGATTTTGCGGATGAGGTTCATGATCTCTTTGATCTCCGTCGGATTGAGCCCGGCCATGACTTCGTCGAGGAGAAGGAGTTCGGGCTTGGTGGCCAGGGCTTTGCTCAACTCCAGGCGTTTCTTGTCTTCCAGGGTCAGGTCGGAGATCCGGGCGTTCTTCTTGGCGCTGAGGCCGGCCTGTTCCAGAATGGCCTCCGACGAGGTCCTGGCATTTTTAAGGTCTTCTCCGGCCGTTGCTTTTCCATAAAGGGCCCCCACCATGACATTTTCCAGGACGCTCATGCGGGTGAAAGGCTTGGAGATTTGGAAGGTCCGGCCGATCCCCTTCCGGCAGACTTGGAAGGGCCGGATGCCGCCGATGTCCTCCCCCTTGAAGCGGATGGACCCCATGGAGAGGGGATAGAGGCCGGTGATCACATTGAAGAGCGTCGTCTTCCCGGAGCCATTGGGTCCGATGAGGCCGACGATCTCTCCCGCGGAAACCTGGAGATTGACCTGGTGCAAGGCCGCCAGGCCGCCGAAGTATTTGGTCACCCCTGTGCACTCCAAAAGAGACATAACCCTTCCCCAATGCGGAATGCGAAATTCGGATTGCGGAATAAAAATTCAAAAATCCGGGATTCAAAATCTGGAATTAATGCAATTTTCCGGACGACATCGCCCTGCCTCCTTTTTGGGTCCACCTCTCCGTCAGTCCCATCAACCCTTTGGGCAGGTAAAGGATGAACAGGACCAGGATGATTCCGTAGATGATCAAGTACCCCGTTTTGACCGTAATCCTCAGATATTCTCCCAGGAGAGTAAGGATAACCGCCCCGACCACCGGCCCGGCCACGGTGTAGAGTCCGCCCATCAGGGGCATGATCTGGGCCTCCACCGAGATATGAATGCTGAAAACGGCGTGGGGGTCGATGTAGGAAATGTAGTGGGCGTAGAAACCGCCCACGATCCCCACAAAAAAAGCGCTGATGGTGAAAGCCATCACTTTGTACTTGGTGGGGTTGACCCCCAGCATGCTGGCCGCTTCCTGGTCGTCGTGGATGGCGGTAAAAGCATAATAGAGCCTGGACCGCTTTAAGAGATAGGCCGTGAGAACCGTCAGGAAAGCGATGGCCAGGGCCAGATAGTAGGCATAAACCTTAGCCATTTCACCCCCGCCGTAAAGAGGGGCGATGGCTACGCCCTCCGCCCCTTCGGTCAGCCCCGGCAGCATAATGACCAGTATTTTTACGGCCTCGGCAAAAGCCAGGGTGGCAATGGCCAGGGCCCAAGGGGGCATGCGCAGACAGATGACCCCGATGAGGACCGCCCCCAGAGAAGCGAACACCCCTCCCAGAATCATGTCTGCATAAATAGGAAGCTGCCAGGCGTTGTACACGATGGCTGCCGTGTAAGCGCCGATTCCAAAGAAGGCGGCGTGTCCCAGAGAAATCTGATGGGTCCAGACCAGGATGTTCCAGCTCGTGGAGATGACCACGAAAACCAGGACCAGGATCATCATGTGCAGGGAATATTGGCTGAGGAGGGAGGGAATCAAGAAGAGGATCCCTGACAGGATCAGGAGAGAGAGAATCTTGATATACCCTCTATTCGGCATAGAACAACCCCTTGGGCCGAATAATCAGGATTACGATCAGAATCAAAAAAGACACTCCCTCGGCCCATCCCGAGCCATTGGGAAGGTAGTTGGTCACCAGGGATTCGGTCAGTCCCAGGATCAAACTTCCCACGACCGCGCCGGCGATGGAACCAAACCCGCCGAGGACCACGATGGCAAAGGCTTTCAGGATGAAGAGCATGCCGATCAGGGGGAATACATACATGACCATGCTGGTGACCACGCCCGCCGCCCCTCCCATAGCCGAACCCACCCCGAAGGCTACAATGTTGACCCGGTCCACATTGACTCCCATGAGCATGGCCGCTTCCCGGTCCTGGGTGACCGCCCGCACCGACTTTCCCCATTCGGTTTTTTTCAAAGCGAGGCTGAGCAGGATGGTAAGGGCAATGGCGATGACAAAGCCCATGAGGCGGGCTAATCCCAACCGGATCGGTCCGATTTTCAGGGCAATCGCTGAATACGCTGTGGTCATGGAGATGTAATTGCCGGTAAAAAGAATCAAGGCCAGGTTCTGAAGGATCAGGACCAGGCCGAAGGTCAGCAGGATCTGATTGAAGTGGGGAGCGTCGATTACCGGGTTGATGAAGAAGCGCTGGATGGCCATTCCCAGGAAGAAGAGGGCGAAGATGGCCAGGGGGAGAGAAAGAAAGGGATCGATCCCGGCCAGGGTGAAAAGGAAATAGGTGAGATAGGACCCGATCATCAGGGTCTCGCCGTGCATGAAGTTGATCACCCGCATGACCCCGAAGATGAGGGTGAGGCCCACGGCGATTAAGGAATAGAGTCCACCGGTCAGGATCCCATTGACGATGACCTGGGCAAAGATGGCCCAATCCATAAATGAAAGTGCCTAGAGTGCCTAAAGTGCGCTTAAGTGCCTAGAGCTGAAAGAAAATAAATAAATGAAAGTACCTGAAGTGCCTAAATTGCAAAGAGGGATGGTGGAAAATCGAATCCGTAGGGGCGGTTCGCGAACCGCCCCTACAGCCGGAGCCCGGAAACGAACCGGAACATTTCAGCGCTTCTCCCACGACGGGAAAGGATAAGAGAGCGTCCCCCCGACGGCCCCTTGCGGCCACAGGACCACCTTCTGACCCTTCTGCCACTGGAAGACTACCATCTCATGGAAGCTCTGGTGGATGGCCCCGAATTGGTTCTTGAAAAACTTCATGTGCCCCATGGGAGTCATGGTGTCCGTGGTTTCCAGGGCGGCGATCAATTTTTCCTTTTCCGTCGTTCCGGCCTTGTTGATGGAGTTGGTCAGGGTGATCAGGGATACGTAGGAAATGATGGACCAGTAATTGGGTTCCCGGTTGTACCGTTTTTGATACTCCGCCACCCATTCTTCTGTTTTAGGGAAGAACTGGGGATACTGGGTGGAGGCGGAAAACTTGGTGGAGGGGGCCCACACTTCGATCCCGCAGATGTACTCGGAGTCTTTCTTGAGGGAGTCCCGGAACTCGGGAAACCCCACCCCCACCGTGTCCAGCATCATCTTGGGGGCAAACCCCAGCTCTTTGGCCTGTTTGGTGAGGAGGATGGAATCGCCGGCGTATCCGATCCAATAAAATATATCCGGCTTGGCCCCTTTGATCTTGGTGAGGAGCGAAGAGAGGTCCAGAGACCCGGATTTGAAGGGCTCGAAGGTAACCAGCTCGAACCCTTTCTCGGTCAGGTACTGCTTGGCCACCTTGGAATGGTCCACGCCGTAAGAAGTGTCCTCATAGACGATGGCGATGCGCTTGGGACGGGGCTGGATGTTGTATAAGAAGTCGGTGATGTTTCGCTGGTAGTCCGGCGATCGGGGATGGAGCATAAAGAACCACCGCTCTTTCCCGTACATCTGGTCCATCTTAACCGCCCCGCCGCCCTGCCAGACGGTCACCGGCTCATACTTCCTCATGGCCGCCAAGAGGGCCAGGCTCTCCACGCTGGAGTAGCCGCCGGTCAAGGCCACCACTTTGTCGCGGGTGATGAGCTTCTCCGCCGCGGACACGATGACCGTGGGGTCTCCCCTGTTGTCTTCGACGACCAGTTCGACTTTCTTCTTCAGGGCGCCCCCGGCGGCGTTGATCTTCTCGATGGCCATCTCAATCCCGCGTTTCTCTTCCTGGCCGATCATGGCATTGGGCCCCGTGAGCGGCAGGATGACGCCGATCTTGACGGTGTCCTGGGCTTGGGCAATGGCAAGGAAGAGAGTGAAGGACAAAACGCAAGCCAGGAATCCGGCAACCATTCTCCCCATGGGTTTCCTCCTTCATCCCGAAAATGAAAATATCTACCCAATTCTAAGGGATCATTCTGCCTTGTCAAGATAATTTTTAGAAAACCGGTATCAATTTAGCCGTTTGAAAATCATCCCGAAGCCCTATCGATTGAGATCCCATCGCTGAAATCCCCCCCAACCCCCCTTTGCAAAGGGGGGCAGGGGGGATTTCTGGGAGATCTTTTCAGAGGGGAAAAGTAACTTTTTTCAAAGGTCTAAAGTGTTACGAAAACCGGATAAATTTCTTGACATCACCCCCGGCATTCGGCATGCTCAAGACGAAATTTTCCCCTCCATTATTTCTATGCCTTTTCATCGGCGGTGCTCGTGACCGGTGGCTTCCACTTTGCGCTTTCTTTTGCTTGTTTTCCCCTAACGCTATGCTCTATACGCCATGCGTTTTTATTCTCCGGAGGAAGATATGGACTTTGAACTCAGGGAAGAACAAAAGGCCATGCGGAAGATGATGCGGGATTTCGTGGAGAAGGAAGTCGTCCCCCATGTGGAGGAGTGGGAGGAGAGGGAGGAATTCCCTCGGGCAACCTTCCAGAAGCTGGCCGGGCTCGGACTTTTCGGCATGGCCGCGCCGGAAGAGTTCGGGGGGAATCCGGTGGATGCTTTGACCTCCGCGATCATTTATGAAGAGCTGATGCGGGGGTATCGGGGATTGAGCTACCTGGCGGTTCACAATTTGTGCCTGTCCATCATCTCCCGTTTCGGGAATCCGGAGCAGAAAGAACGCTGGGCGGCCAAGCTGGCCCGCGGAGACCTCTTCGGCGCCTTTGCCATCACCGAGCCCAACGCCGGCTCCGACGCGGCGGCCATCCGCACGAGCGCGCGCCGGGAGGGGGATGACTACATCCTCAACGGGAGCAAGATCTTTATCTCCTGCGGCGGAGAGGCGGACGTGTACACGGTATCGACCAAGACGGATAAGGAAAAAGGGGCCAAGGGAATCTCCGTCTTGGCAGTCGAAAAGGGAACCCCCGGTTTCTCCGTGGGAAGGACGGAGAAGAAGCTGGCCATGCGTGCCTACCCGACCCGGGAGCTCATCTTCGACCATTGCCGCGTTCCCGCAAGAAACCGCATCGGGGAGGAAAACGAGGGATTCAGGATTCTCATGTCCGGCCTGGACGGAGGCCGGATCAACGTGGGGGCCGGGGCCGTGGGCAATGCCCAGGCGGCCTTCGACATCGCTCTCCCTTATGCCAAGGAGAGATCCCAGTTCGGCCAACCCATCGCCGGCTTCCAGGCCATCCAGTTCCTGCTGGCCGACATGGCCACGGAGATCCAGGCGGCCCGCCTTCTCGTTTACCACGCCGCCTGGCTGAAGGACCATGGACTCCCGGTCACCCTGGCCGCCTCCATGGCCAAAAGGTATGCGACGGACATGGCCATGAAAGTGACCGTGGATGCCGTCCAGATCCTGGGCGGCTATGGAGTCATGCAGGATTACAAGGTGGAGCGGTACATGCGGGAGGCCAAGATCGGACAGATCGTCGAGGGAACCAACCAGATTCAGAGGATCATTATAGCCAGAGAGCTATTGAAGTAAGAGTTTCGAGTTTCGGGTTGGGGGCCGGGGTATGGTTCGGTTTATAACTCGAAACCCGGTGATACTTTAGCTCATTGAAAAGGGCAACTTTTGCCTGCTGAAAAGATTCACCAGAAATCCCCCCTGCCCCCCTTTGCAAAGGGGGGTTGGGGGGGATTTCAGCGATGGCCATCCTAATCGATATGGCGTTGATATGATTTTCAAACGGCTAAATTGATACGAAATCCGAAACTCGGGACCCGGAACTTTTTCGTTAAGGACTTAGCATGAAACGGCGCATGCTGATGTTCATCAGCAGGGCGATGGCCATCAGGTTGGTCACCAGGGCCGTTCCCCCGTAGCTCACCAGGGGTAAGGGGACCCCCACCACCGGAAGAATTCCCACCACCATTCCCACATTGATGAAGGTCTGCCAGAAAATCATGGCCGTCAGGCCGATGGCCAGGGTCGCCCCGGCCCGGTCTTTGGAGGTTTTGGCGATTTTGAGCCCCCGGGAGATGAGGAAGAGAAGGAGGAAGAGGAGAATAAAGCATCCCACGAATCCCCATTCTTCGGCCAAAACCGAGAAGATAAAGTCGGTGTGCTGCTCGGGAAGGAAATGGAGCTGGCTCTGGGTCCCATGGAGGAACCCCTTGCCGAAGATCGTCCCTGAACCCACGGCAATCTTCGATTGGGCGATATGATAGCCGGTTTTCAAGGGGTCCAGATCGGGGTTGATGAAGGTGAGGAGGCGATTCTTCTGGTATTCCTTGAGAAAATACCAGACGATCGGGATGACCGCAGCCATTCCTGCGCCCAGGACGGCCCAGGTCTTGAAACGGACCTCGACAAAGACCAGGATGGAAGAAAAAATGGCCAGAAGCATGACCACGGTACCCAGGTCAGGCTGCCGGAAGATCAGGAACACGGGCAGACCGACCATGAGAAAAGGCACTCCCAGGTCGCGCAGACCATGACCCCGGGGCATTTCCTTTTCGGTGAAGAAGCGGGTCAGGGCCAGGATCAAGGCGATCTTGGTCAGTTCCGAGGGTTGGAAGGAAAAAAAGCCCAGCTGAAGCCAGCGCTGCGAGCCCGAGGAGGACCGGCCGAAGATCATGACCAGGATGAGCAGAAGAAGACAGAAAAGATAGAAAGGATAGGCATAGCGGACGAAGGTCCGGTAGTCAAACCCCAGGACCAGAATCGCCAACCCGAAGCCCAGGACCGTCCAGTACATCTGCTTCAGGTAAAGGGGAGTGGCGGCGCCGGCATGGGGATAGGTGGAGCTATAGATATTCACGACCCCGATGGCCGAAATGAAAAACGCGGTCACCAGGGTGGGCCAGTCAAAGTTGAGGATCAAACGGCGGTCCAGCATCGATCATCCTTCGTCCGCGCCGGTCGCGGAAGGCTGAGCGGCGATCCGGGCCGGAGAGGGGGGAGTTCTTTTCCCCCTCTGGTGGTAGGTTTCGAGCACCTGTTTGGCCACCGGGGCCGCGGCCGCCCCGCCCCCGCCGCCGTGCTCCACCAGCACCACCACGACAATCTCCGGGTTGAAAGCCGGGGCAAAGCAGGCAAACAAGGCGTGGTCCTGCAGTTCCGGCGAGGTGGGATCGGGCTTTCCCTCTTTCCTCTGGACGATCTGAGAGGTGCCGGTTTTCCCAGCCACGTTGAACCCTTCCACTTTGGCCCTCCCTCCCGTTCCCCCGGGAGAATGAACCACTCCCCAGAGGGCCTCCCGGACGAACTCGATGGTCTCCGGGGAGATGGGGATGTTTCTCAGGACCAGGGGCGGATATTCTCTGAGCACCTCCCCATGGGGAGCCCGGATGTCCTGGGCAATGCGCGGCTGGTAATACTTTCCCCCGTTGAAAAGGGCCGAAAGGGTGCAGGCGATCTGGAGGGGAGTGGCCAGATTATATCCCTGACCGATGGCGGTCGACAGATTTTCGCCGCCCTGCCAGGGGACGCCGAACCGCCTCATCTTCCAGGCAGACGTGGGCACCAAGCCGGGCTTCTCCCGGCCCAGGGGAAACCCCGTGGGGCTGCCCAGACCGGCGGCCGAGGCGTATTTGGCGATCCGGTTTACGCCCAGGCGCATGCCCAGCTGGTAGAAGTAGATGTCGCAGGATTCAACGATGGCTTTGCGCAGCTTGACCTGGCCGTGCCCTTCCTTTTTCCAGCAGTGGTACTCGCGGTTTCCGAAGGGATAGACCCCGGCGCATTGGAAGGTGGTCTCCGGGGTGATCATTTTTTCTTCCAGGCCGGCCATGGCCACCAGGATCTTGAAGAGCGACCCGGGGGGATATTGTCCCTGAGTGGCGCGGTTCTGCAGGGGATGGGCCGGGTTGTCCACGATGCTCTTCCAGTTGTCGGGAGAGATCCCCCGGGCGAAGAGATTGGGGTCAAAATCGGGTTTGCTGGCCATGGCCAGAATGTCCCCGTTCTGGGGATTCATGGCCACCACCGCCCCGCGTTTTCCAGCCATGGCCTCTTCGGCCGCCTTCTGGAGTTCCAGGTCCAGAGTCAGACGCACGTTGTTTCCCGGGTCGGGCTCGACCTGCCCCAGGACTCTGATCTTCTGCCCCATGGCGTTGACTTCAATCTGGCGGCCCCCATTTATGCCCATCAGTTCGAACTCAAAATTCTGCTCGACCCCGTATTTTCCCACCAGGTATCCCGGCTTGTGGTTGACGAATTCTTCCGTGGCCAGCTCTTGCTGGCTGATCTCTCCCAGGTAGCCGATGAGGTGGGAGGCCAGGTTCTTGTGGGGATAGTTTCGCCGGATGACCACGTCCACGACCACCCCGGGGAGATCCAGACGCCGGGTCTCCACCGCCGCCAGCTCCCCCCGGGGGATATCGGTCTTGATCTTCAAGGGCTGATGGGGGGGGATCCCGCGGGCCCCCTCGAGCCTGGCCCTCAGCCCCTGCGGGTCCAGGGATAGCACGCGGCTGAGGGCCGGAATCAGGGCTTCCATGTCGGACACATCCTGCCGGTAGAGGGAGACGTCAAAGGAGGGGAAACTGTCCACCAGAGGGATCCCGTTCCGGTCGAAAAGGGTCCCCCGGGGAGCGGCGATCTCCTGGATGCGGATCCGGTTGGTCTCCGAGAGTCCCTTGAAGTACTCCCCGTTCAGGATCTGGAGGTACCAGAGGCGGGAGAAGATCAGGGAGAAGGCCACGATGATGACGATATTGGCCGCCAGGAAGGTCTTGCTGATCTCCGGAGTTTCGCTTTTATCCAGTTTGAGCCGCATCGCTAGGAGACCGGGGGCGACGATTCTTCCGCCGGGGGGATATCCACCCTGCGGAACAGGGTGAAGAGAGGCCAGCTGACCAGGCAGGTCAAAAGAACCTGGGGCAGAACCCAGTCTGCCCGGGGCCAGGAGAACCGGCCGATGATCCCCAGGGCCGGGGGCAGAAGAATGAGGAGCAGGGTCTGCACCCCCATCAGCGCCCCCACCAGTATGATTCGGAAGGAAATCGTCTCGCCTAAAATCAAAATTTTGGCCAGGAGTTTCAGGCCGAAATAGATGCAGAGATAGACAAAAACGAAAAGGCCTAGGGTGCCGCCGGAAAAGGTGTCATAGAGGAGGCCGCAGAACAGGACCAGGAAAGCACCGGGAAGGAGGGGGAAGGAAATCCCCAGGAAGATGACCAGCACGATCATGAGGTCCGGTTTCAGGAAAGAAGGGAAGATCAGGCTGATCAGGGTGGACTGCAAAACCGCCAGGAGGAACGCGCAGAGGAGAAAGATTAAAAAACGGGACATGGATCAGCCTCGCAGAAGTTCGGCAAAAGCATTCCCTCCCCGATCGGGCAGGGGTGCGGAAAAATAATGGCGAAAACAGGTGGCCATGTTTTTTACGATGGATCGCTTGCTCCCCAGGATGTAAATGCGCGGGGGAGCGAAGAAGATCTCGTCGCCGATTTTTTGAACCGAGGGGGGATTCCCGTTATCCCGAAGCCCCAGGGCAAAGAGCTCCGTCTCGAAGAAGGGAACGATCTTGTCCTTCAACCGGAGCTCCGTGTCGACAAAAAAAAGGGCCAGGTGGGGAAGAAAATCTTTCACCCGGTCCAGAAAAGATTGGATTTCAGCCCCCTCGATGTTTTTCGGGGGAGAGGATTTGACCTCCATGTACAGGAGCCATCCTTCCATTAAGGCAACCACATCGTAGTCTCCCCCGTGGCGGCCGCCCCGGCAGCGCAGCCCGTAGAGGGCCGGGCAGGCGAATTCCTGGCGCAGGACCTCGGCCATGAACCATTCCAAGGTGGGTCCGAGGCTGGCCGGAGGATCCTGGCTCAGGCGGTACTGGAATCCCCCCGCGGGCTCGGCCACGCCCATTTCCATCAGGAACTGGAGATACTTTTTCCCCGTTTCCGGAGTGGAGAAACGAACCACCTCGGAAATCCGGAATCTTCCCCGGCGAATCAAGATCTCCCGGAGGAATAGGCGAAAGGAATATTTTTTAAAGAGCTCGTAGAACTTCTGTTTTTCTTCGGGGGGAAAAGCCGGGGGGAAGAATAAATGCTGGGTCGGGTTTTGCCGGAAAAGATCCATTCCCCGACGACGGAACATCCCCCGCAGTTCGGAAAATCCCCCTCTCTCCTCCCTGAAAGAAAGAAATTCTTCCTTCAAGGCTCGTACGTCTTTCCCAAGTTGATCCAGAGCCCGGGCGATTTCTTTCTGGGACATGGCAAGAACCCTATCCATGATTCGTGGCCGTGTTACTGGGAAAATTTTCTGCCCGACACGAATCACTGCCACCGACATTCATTATCAATATACACCGATTCTCAGGGGAAAACAACGAGTTACTTGCGCCAGAACTCGGGGAAGAGGAGAACCAGGAGGGTGTAGATCTCCAGCCGGCCGAAGAGCATGCAGGCGGTGAGGATCCATTTGGAAGCAGCGGGAAGATGAGCGAAGTTGTCCAGAGGTCCCACCTCGCCGAGGCCGGGTCCGGTGTTCCCTATCGTTGTAGCCACGGCGGACACGGAAGTGACGATGTCCGCTCCCAGGAAGGAGACGGCCAGGGAAGCCAGAAGAAAGATGCCGATGTACAGGAAGAAGAGGGCCCGGATCCCGTTCAAGGTGTCCTGGGAAAGCACCTTCCCCCCCAGTTTCACCGGGGCCACGGCATGGGGATGAACCAGCCGGTAAAGCTCGCGGGCGGCCTCCTTGATCAGCACGTAGATCCGGATGCACTTGATCGCCCCCCCGGTGGACCCGGCGCACCCTCCGATGAACATGAGGGCCAGCAGGGCATACTGAGAGAAGGCCGGCCATTTCTCGAAGTCCACGGAGCTGTACCCGGTGGTGGTCTGGATGGAGACGACCTGGAATATGGCCAGGCGGAACGACTTCAGGATGTCCCCGGAAAGGCCGGGCAGGAGGTTGACGGTGATGAGCAGGGTGGCGAGCAGCACCACGCCGGAGTAGAAGCGAAACTCCGGGTCCTGTCCCAAGGCCCGAAAATTTCCCTTCAAAAACTGGTAGTGGAGGGAAAAATTGGCCCCGGCCACGAACATGAAAAAGGTGATGGCGTACTCGATGAAGGGGCTCCGGTAATGCTCGATGCTGATGTTCTTGGTGGAGAACCCCCCCGTTGCCATGGTGGTGAAGGTGTGGCAGAGGGAATCGAAGAGATTCATCCCCCCGAGCAGCAGGACGAAGACCTGGACGGCGGAGATGAGGATGTAAACCTGCCAAAGGACCCGGGCGGTATGGGAAATCCGGGGGGTCAGTTTGTCCGCCGTCGGTCCCGGCACCTCCGCTTTGTAGAGCTGCATTCCTCCCACCCCGAGGAAGGGAAGAAAGGCCATGGAAAGAAGGATGATCCCCATCCCTCCCAGCCACTGGGTCAGGGCACGCCAGAAAAGGACTCCGTAGGGATTCTTTTCGACATCGGTTAAAACCGTAGAGCCGGTGGTGGTAAAACCCGAGGCGGCTTCGAAGCAGGCGTCCACCAGGGAATCAAAAGTCCCGGTGAACAGATAGGGAAGCCCGCCGAAGAAGGTGGCGCTGATCCATCCAAAGGCGACGATGACGAACCCGTCGCGGTGGCTGAGGTCCCGGCTGGAACGCTTGAAAGCCAGAATCAGGAAGAGGCCGCTGAGCGCGGTCGAGGCAATGGAAAGAAGAAAGCCGCGGGCGTGCGGTTCACCGTAAATCCAGTTCACCAGAAGGGGAAAGAACATGGAGCCGGCGAGGAAGAGGTTGATGTAGCCCAGCAAGTTGAGGATGGTGGAGGGGGACACGGGTTTACCAGTACTCCAGCTTGACCATGAGCGCTTTTTCCACTTCCTTGATGGCCGAGGTCAGGGCGAAGATCATCACCCGGTCCCCGGGCTGAATCACCGTGGACCCGTTGGGGATGATGACCTCGGAGCCGCGCACGATGGCGCCCACGATGGCATCTTTGGGAAATTCGATTTCCCGCAGGGGCCGTCCCACGATGTCCGAGGTCTCCATGGCCACCGCTTCAAAGGCTTCGGCGTTCTCCTCCGGCAGGGAGGAGACGGAAAGGATTTTGCCCCGCCGCAGGAACTGCATGATCTTGTTGACCGCGGCCAGCCTCGGGCTGACCACCACGTCCACCCCGATGGAATGGACCAGGTGAGAGTACCCGATCTTGTTCACCAGGGTCATGACCCGCCGGACGCCGATCTTCTTGGCCAGGAGGGAGATCATCACGTTGGTCTCTTCGTCCTCGGTGACCGCGATGAAGGTGTCCATCCCGGCCACGTTTTCTTCGAGGAGCAGGTCCTGGTAGGTGGCGTCGCCCCGGAGGACCAACGCGCGGTCGCATTTTTCAGCGATCTCCTGGCAGCGGTCCTCGTTCTGCTCGATGATCTTCACCTGGACACCCCTTTTCTCCAGGCCCTTGGCCAGCTCCAGTCCAATTAGGCTGCCCCCTAGAATCATCACCCGCTTGATCGGGGGCCGCCGGTGTCCCGAACTATCCAGAGCTTCCCGCATCTTGTCCCGGGCCATCACCATGAAGAGGAGGTCATTGGCTCTGATGACGTCGGGTCCCTTGGGGATGAAGACCCGGTCTCCCTTCTGGACGGCTACGATGAGAATGCCCGAGTGGGGATATAGGGCGGAAATTTCCGCCAGGCTCTTGCCAACCATGGGACTGTCGGAAAGCAGGGGGATACCGACCATGCGGACCTTCCCGTCGGCAAAGTCGGCCACATCGACCGCTCCCGGGACGTCCATAAGCTTAAGAATCAGGTCCACCACTTCGTGGTCCGGGTTGATGACCAGGTCGATGTCCAGATGCTCTTTGTCGAAGAGAGGGAAGAGGGCGGAGTATTCCGGGTCCCGGACGCGGGCGATTTTCTTGGGCACCCGGTCCTGGACGCCGGCCACCAGGCAGGAGATCATGTTCACTTCATCGCTGTTGGTGACCGCGATCACCATGGAGGCTTCGGAGATCCCCGCTTCCCGGAGAATGCTGAGGGACCCGCCGCTTCCATGGATGGCCTGCACGTCTAAGGTGTTCTGGACGCGGCGGATCTTTTCCTGATCGCGGTCGATCACCACCACGTCCTTTTTTTCCTGGGAAAGCCGCTGGGCTAAGTTATAACCGACCTCGCCGGCTCCGATGATGATGATGCTCATGGCCCTTTTCAGACCGGTGCTTCAAAGGAATTGGAATTCATGATAATCAAGCAGGAATATTAATCCCCCCCCATTCCCTTGTCAAGGGTTTATCAAACAGGGTGTGCAAACAGGGTTTATCAAACGAAATTGATTTCGAAATTGATGAAATTGATTTCGGCCTTGACACCTTTTTGGGGGTTGTGTTAGATTCCTCCCCGAATGAACGGTTGTCCAGCGGTTGGAAAAGGCCGTCTGTTTATCCAACCGCTCTTTGCTTCTTATTGATCCGTTCAGTGTTCAGGTTCTATCCTCAAGGAAAGGAGAGACCGGTTTCTTTGGAAGAAGTGGAAAAGAAAAAACATCGGGCCCTCAATATACTTGCCGCTTTCACCCTTCTCTTTGCCTTCTGGATATTTCTCTCGGGTTTTTTTGATCTGTTTCACCTATCCCTGGGAGTGATCTGCAGCGGGATTGTGGCCTACGCTTCCCACGACCTCCTCTTTACTCAAACCAACCTGAAAACCTTGAAAGAGAGGCATACGGCCGGGA
>JAPLIW010000803.1 GCA_026388915.1 Deltaproteobacteria bacterium | reverse complement strand
TTCGACGAATCTCTCACCCCATCGAGAGCCTCTGGGTCGAACGATTCGACGAACTTTGAACCTAATCGTTATTTTTATCCGGTATGCCCCACTGGGGGGGCCATCCATCATCCCTAATCCGGATTCCAAAGTTCAAGTGAGAGGCCCACGATTGTCCCTCCCGAGGTCCTTGATTGGCCTCCACGTTGGTGCCCGGGCTCTCTCGTCGAATGGATTGTCAAAACGGGTATTAAAAGGGGATCTCGATCTCTAGGTCCTCCTCCGAGTCCCTGCGCCGACAGTAAGAATAAGGAGAGGGCTGACTGAATCTTTCAGTCAGAATGGATCAAAGAATGGCTCATGGCAATTTCGCCCATTGGTCATGGTGCCGCGAAATGCCAGGTTGCTAGATATCGGAAAGCTTCATAATTTCCCGGAATCCTTTGCCCCTTCCCATAAAGCGGTAACCTAAGGTGCAATAATATTATTTCGATTTTCGGGGGAGGGAATCGATTAAGTTGAAGAAGTTCCCGATATCTTTTTCCAGAAGAGCGAGGACTTCCGGGACGTTTTGCAAGAGCCCTTCCATCTTCTTCCAATCAAGCTCAAATCCATACCTTTTTCGGAAAAGATGTCGAAAACCGAGGTATTCCCTCAGTTTCTTGGCAGTGGCTGCAGATAGGATGGGGGGCCTGAGGCCCGGGATCTCCAAGGTCATTTGATGGATAAGTTCACTGTGCCATTCTACTCCTGTCGGGACCCTTCGATCCACCTCTTTGGCTATATTCTCGAATATCTTTTCGATTCCCGTGTAAAAATCATGAAGGATAGACCCACCAGCGCGCATGATATAGCTGGACGGTTTCTTTTTTATTAAACCATTTTTTTCTTTATCCAGCTGATGCAGTTTCCGAACTTCGTCTTGAGTGGTGACCCGGAGGATTTTGAGGTTATTCAAGGCGAACTCCCTCGAGGCGGGCTCTATTCTTAACCGAAGGCCAGGCCTTCTCGTATGGAATCAAATCCACCCTGAAAGGATAAGAGAGGGTGGAAATATCCCCCAGGATCTCGAAGTATTTTTCATCCTCCAGCCCTTTAACGAGAAGGTCAATATCGGTACCAGGCCATAAGAAATCAGTTCTCCATACAAGGGACCCAAAGAGGTAAACTTCTTGAACACCATATTTCCTCTTTAAAGCCTTAGCAACCCGCCTCGCCTTCCGGATTGCCCAGAGCCTCTTTCTCTTTTCCTCTAATTCCCTTTCCCGCCAGACACGGGAATAATCCTTTTTTTCCATGCCCAATCATACCATAAAACGGGAATGAAGGGGACCCTTCCTCTTTCAGCCCGTTGGGGCCCCGACTGGCCAAAAATTCGTTACTCCCGCTTTCGCCTCTTTCCCACTTTCGGGTCGGACCCGGCCAAATTCCTGATTACGAAAAGGACGTCATCGTCGGTTTTGAGATTCAGTCTTTTCCTGATCGGAAGGGGTATGGTTACCCGAGCCTTTTGCGTCAAATGCGGCATAAAGAACCCTCCTCGGGTGCATTACCTAAAGTATTCCATTCGGGGCAGGATCTGTCACCTCGCCTTTGAAGGCTCCCGCTAAAGGGGAATTTAATTGTCCTTGTCATATCAGCAGATACTTCTTCCTCACCTCCTCGTTTTCTTTCAAGTCGTCGATGCTTCCTTCGTAGCGGATCTGGCCGTTGTCGATGATGTATCCCCGGTCGCTCAGGCGGAGGGCGGATTTGACATTCTGCTCGGCGAGGAGAACGGTGAGCCCCGCATCGCGCAGCTTTTTAATCTGACTTTCCAGGGAGCGGACCAGAGCCGGGGCGAGTCCTTCCGTGGGCTCGTCGAGAAGGAGAAGCTCCGGATTTCCCATGAGGGCCCGGGCGACGGCCAGCATTTTCTGCTCCCCTCCGCTGAGACAACCCCCTTTGCGGGATTCGATCTTCTGCAGGGCGGGAAAAAGTTCGAACACCTTTTCCTTCCCCCACTCCTCCCCCGTGCCGCCCGTTCGTACGGCGATCTCCAGGTTTTCCCGCACGCTGAGATCGGCGAAGATCCGGCGGTCATCGGGAACGTAGCTGACTCCTTTGCGGGTGAGGAGATAGGGCTCCATTCCGGTTACGTCTTCCCCCTTGAATCGGACCCGGCCCTCCTTGGGCGGGTTCAGGCCGATGACCGACCTGAGGGTGGTCGTCTTTCCGGCCCCGTTCCGCCCCAGGAGGCAGACGATCACCCGGGGATCCACCTTCAGGGAGACTCCGAAGAGGATGTGGCTCAGCCCGTAATAGGTATGGATCCCCTCAACCTCCAGCATCAATTTCCTCCACGGTAGGCTGCCTGTCCTTCATTCCGCATTCCGCATTCCACATTCTTTCCGCATCACTCCCCTCCCAGATAAGCAGACTGGACCTCGGGGTGATTCCGCACCTCCTCCGGGGTCCCCTGGATCAGGGTCTGCCCCTGGTGCATGACCATGATGCTCCGGGAGATGGAGAAGACGATGTCCATGTCGTGCTCGCAGAAGAGAATGGTCAGCCCCCTCATGCGGGCCAGCTTCTTGATGAGTTCAATGGTGGCGAAGGTCTCTTCCGGGGACATACCGGCGGTGGGCTCGTCCAGGATGAGCAGCTCCGGTTCATTCCCCAGGGCAATGGCGATCTCCAGGATCTTCTGGTCTCCATGGGAAAGGGAGCCCACGATGTTTCGCTCCTTGTCGGCCAGGCCGACGCTCTCCAGAAGGCTCCGGGTTTCCGCCACGGCCAAGTTTCGGGCGGGGCGGAGGAGGACGTTGCTTTTCTTCTGATGGGACAGGACCGCGACCTGGACGTTCTCAAAGACCGTTAAGCGGGGGAAGACATTGACGATCTGGAAGGACCGTCCGATGCCCCTTTTGCAGATCTCGAAGGGAGGAAGTCCGCTGATGTCCTCCCCCTTGAAGAGGACTTGCCCCCGGTCCCGCTGGAGAATTCCGGTGATGAGGTTGAAGAGGGTGGTCTTCCCGGCTCCGTTGGGACCGATGACGGCCACGATTTCCCCTTTTTGGACCCGGAGGCTGGCCTCGTTCACGGCCAAAAAATCATCGAAGGATTTGACGACACCTTGAACTTCCAGCATCTAAGGGGTGCCCCTTTCGCTCCCTTTCTTTCCCCGGAATTTTTCCATGAAATACCCCATGACCCCCTCGGGCAGGAAGAAGATCAGCAGGATGAGGATGATTCCCAGGATCAGGGTCCAGTACTCGGTGTATTTTCCCACGAACGTCCGCAAGGCGATGGTGATGCCCGCCCCCAGGATCGGACCGCCGAAAGTGAACCATCCTCCCAGGAGGCACATGATGAAGATCTCCAGGGAAAGGGTCCAGAACAGGAGGTCGGGAAAGACGGATTTTTCCAGGACCACAAACAGGACCCCGGCGATCCCGGCGAAAAAGGTGCCGATGACGATGGCCCGGAGCTGGTGGCGCCGGACGTTGATCCCCACGGCCTCGCACCGCTGGGGGTTGTCCCGGATGGCCTGGAGCGTGCCCCCGAAAGGAGATTTCAGGATCAAATAGAGGAAGACCAGCGAGACCCCCAGGACGATCAGAATAAAGTAATAGGACTGGTTCAGGGAGGAGAGAAACGGCGGCATGGGGATCCCGTGGATGCCGTCGTCGCCCCCGGTGAATTTGTACCACCGGTAAACAATGGCCCAGAGGAGGGAACCCAGGGAGATCTGGAGCATGCCGAAGTAAAGCCGCGTCAGCCGGACGCAGAACCAGCCGACGACCAGGCCGGTCAGCGCGGCGAAGATGGGGCCGGCCACAAATCCCACCCACATAGGGAAGGAAGTCTTGGTCAGCAGGAGAGCGACCGTGTAAGCCCCCACCCCGTAAAAGACGGCGTGGTGGAACTGATACATCCCGCCATAGCCCACCAGGAGATTCAGGCTCATGGCCAGGAGGGAAGTGACGTAGATGAGGCCGAGGATATAAACGAAAAACCGGGGGACCAGGGACGGCATCAGGAGAAGGAGGATAAAAATCCCGGTGTTGAACCAAAGCCAGTTCGACGGGTATGTTCTTTTTGTCCGATGATTCATTACCATAATAATTTACGCTATGCGCTCTAATTTTCTTTAGGCCACGATTCTCTGAAATCCCCCCAACCCCCCTTTAGAAAAGGGGGGAGAAGGGGGGGATTTCTGGAAGGCGCGTAGTCCCGGGCAAGGTTAATAATTTTGGTTGCGGCTTTGCCGTCCTGTACCACTTACGTTCAATTTCTGAAATTTTTATTAAGCAAAAAGCATCCCCCCCACCCTAACCGTTCGGCTGAGCTCACGACGAAGCCCTCCCCCTCGAGGGGGGAGGGGAGGGAGGGGGTGATTCCTTTTGGTTGCGGCTCTGCTGCGCTGTGTTTATCTGTGTCTCATTCGGTTTTTTTTATTAACTCTCTGCTCTTTGCTCCATGCCCTCTGCTCTCTTTACCAGACGGATTTCAAAAGCCCCTTGGGGCGCAGGAGTAAAACGATCACCACCGCGGCATAGGGAAAGACGATGGCAAACTGGGGAAACACCAGGACTCCCAGGGACTGGGTTATGCCGAAGATCAGCGAGCCGACCAGAGCTCCCCACATGTTACCCAGGCCGCCGATGGTTACAATCAGGAACGCTTCGATGATGAGGGTGTGGTCCATTCCCAGGGTAATGCTAACCGTGGGGGCCACCAGAGCCCCTCCCAGCCCGGCCAGGCAACAGCCGATCACGAAGGCGAGGGCGAAGACCCAACTCACGTTGATTCCCAAAAGCCCCACCATGTCCCGGTCCACGGCCGCGGCCCGGGAGATCTTGCCGATCTTCGTACGGTTCACAAAGAACCAGAGGGCGACCGCCACGATGAACCCGACGAAGATCAAGAAGAGGTTGTACCGGGGGAAGGAAGCCCCCAGGATGGATACCGAGCCCTTCAGCAGATCCGGGGCCGATACCGACCGGTAATCGGCGCCCCAGACAATCTTGGTCAGGTCCCCCAGGATGAGGGCCAGGGCGAAGGTGAAAAGGAGGAGCATCAGATGCTCCCGCTGGTAGAGGTGGCAGAAGAGAGCCCTCTCCGCGATCAGGCTAATGAGGGCGACGACCAGCGGGGCCAGAATAAGGGCCAGCCAGAAACCCGCAGGGCCTCCGATCAGCTTGGACAAGCTGAAGGTAGCGAAGGCCCCGATCATGTACAGCGAGCCGTGGGCGATGTTGGGGACCCGGAGCACACCGAGGACGAAGCTCAAGCCCGCGCAGACGGTGAACAAAATCATGGCCCGGCTGAGGCCGACCAGCAGTTGCGAAAGGACCTCAGCCGGGCCGATGTTGGGTAAAAAACCCACCTTGAAACTCTCCTATACTTCTCTTCCAAAAACAAATACCAGGGGGAAAATATCCACAATTCAATTAAAATTCGAAATCCGAATATCGAACCTCGAAACAAATTCAAATGACCAAAATTCTAAATTCAAAACTTAATGAACTCGTAAGAAGTCAAAATTCCGTAGAATTCGTCATTCCGGCGGAAGCCGGAATCCAGGGTTCCCGGTGAAAACCGGGATCCAGTCTATGAGATGGTTCCCGACTTTCGTCGGGACGACGTCTGGACCCCGGCTTTCGCCGG
>JAPLIW010000300.1 GCA_026388915.1 Deltaproteobacteria bacterium | reverse complement strand
GACCAACCCCATCCAGACCGAGGAGACGAGAGTCAATAAATAGGTGAAAGGGTTGTAATCCACCTGGGCCAGCATTCGCGCTGCCGGAAAGAAAATAATCAATAGAACGAAAGAGAGCTGGATCGCCCTCCGGATTGGCCGCGCGGGCTCCGCCCATCGCACGAGCCAGGAGTAAATATAATAATGCCCGATGCTGTAGATAGAAGTGACAATGGTGAAAAAAACTAGAAAACTTGCCCACTGCGGCATTGGCGGAAATTACCCCCGGTACTCCCTCTATTATGCTTGGCCTCTTGAAAGATCTACCATAACCGTAAGGGCGATTCGTGAATCGCCCCTACCCTTCCCTGTATCATTCAACCCCACCTATGCGACCGGGGCGATGATTCTCGTCATCTTCCTTTTCCGACTCAAATATCTCTGTGCCCGTAATCTTTATCCGTCTTTTTATTGCTTAGGAAATTATAAAAGTCTCTGCATCCTAGGCAGATAAAAAAATATCAACCGCAGAGCACGCAGAGACCGCAGAGTGTTTTCTTCCAAAAGACGAAAAACATGAATCGTTTTAGCCTTTTTTTATCCCCTCTGCGCCCTCCCGGATCTCTGCGGCTTGTGGTCCTTTTCTCCTTTTGGGAATAAAGCTCTTTCTTTCCCTGGATCCTCCGCGCATGGAAATAAGAGGATGAACCGAGAGGAAGCGGAGAACGCAGAGGTCTTTTTCTGAAAGTCCCTTGAGAGTTTTGCGTTTCCGGAAACCGTTGGAGATGGGACATCTTTTTTCATTATACCTTGAGACTTTGGCCGTTTTCCCTCTGCGTGCTCCGCGACCTCTGCGGTTAAGATTTTTATCATAGACGAAAAGGGCGATTTTTTGTAGAATGCCATCAAAAATTCATAGGATGGATTATGGAAAAATCAAAGGCCCTCGAGGCCTTAAAGGAATACGCGATCGATCCTTCCGTCTACCTTAAGAAATGGAAAGCCAAAACCGGAAAGAAAATCCTCGGCTATTTCTGTACCAACACCCCGGAGGAGATGATTCAGGCCGCCGGTTTCCTTCCCGTGCGCATCCTGAGTTCCCGGGATACCATCTCCCTGGCTTCTCGGCATCTCCAGAGCTACAGTTGCTCCCTGGTCCAGAGCAGCCTGGAGGCCGGCCTGCGGGGAGAACTGAGCTACCTGGACGGAACGGTCTTTCCCCACACCTGCGACTCCATTCAGCGCCTGTCGGACATCTGGGCGGAAAATCTCCGGTTCCCTTTCCACTGGGACCTCGTTCTACCGGTGAAACTGCACACCGAAAGCGCCAGGACTTACCTGATCCACGAACTCCGCCGTTTCCGGAAAGGCCTAGAAGATTTCGCCGGCCGCCCGGTTTCGGACGAAGACCTCCGCAAGGCGATTGCCCTCTTCAACGAAAACCGTTCCTTGCTGAAAGAGATCTCCCGGTATCAAGCCCAATATCCTGGTCGGATTCGTCCCTCCAACTTATACGCCCTAATCAAAACGGCCAATTTCATGGCCAAAGAAGAGCACAATCCCCTGCTCAAGGAATTTGCTTCCCAACTGGGAGACGGGCAGCCTTTCCGCCCCGGAGGTGTGCGCCTCTTCCTGGCGGGGAGCGTCTGCGATCAGCCCAAAATTTATGATCTGGTGGAATCCTGTGGAGCATCGCTGGTGGGAGACGATCTTTGCACGGGCTGGAGGTATTTCGCCGAAGACGTTTCATCCGCAGGAGACCCCATCGTGTCCCTGGCTGACCGGTTCGTCCGCAAGGTCCCGTGCCCCTGCAAATTCAACCCCGAGATCGACCGCGCGGATCGGCTCCTTCAGCGGGTGAAGGCCGCCGGGACCCAGGGGGTGGTTTTCCTTCTCCTTAAATTCTGTGACCCCCATGCCTTCGATTACCCCTACCTGAAGGAGAGGCTAGATAAGGAAAAGATCCCGAGCCTGCTTTTGGAGATCGAATCGGGAGGGCTGCCCTTGGGAGCCATGGAAACTAGACTCAGAGCCTTTGTGGAAACCATGGAGTCATGAGGATAGGCATCAAATTCCAAATAAACGCCAATGCCCAAAATTCCAAATTCAAAACGCCCTTGCATTGATGGCCCATCTTTTTGTTTCGATTATTTGGAAATTGGAATTTGGAATTTTTCACCAGCCAGGAGGTCACAATGGCCGAAGTGATTAAAAACTCGAAAGACAAGGACAAGCTTCGTCTGGGTGCTTCGCAGAAGATGAAGGAGCTGATGACCCGCTATTACATGGGGGCCAAAATGGCCGAGGGGACGGACAAGAAGATCGGCTGGATCACCAGCGGCGGCCCGGTGGAGCCCCTGATCGCGGCGGACATCATCCCCATCTACCCGGAGAACCATGGCGCCATGCTGGGGGCCTCCCGCATGTCCGTGGAGCTCTGCGAAGTCGCCGAAGGCCTGGGATACTCCCGGGACCTTTGCTCCTACGCCCGGGGAGACATTGGATCGGCCCTGACCAAGAAAAGCCCTATCCCCGGGGGCCTGCCCAAGCCGGACTTCCTTCTGGCCTGCAACAACATCTGCGGCACAGTCATGAAATGGTATCAGTCCCTGAGCCGCATCTTCAACGTCCCCCTCTTTCTCCTGGACACCCCTTTCATCCATCACCAGGTCGTGCCGGAAAGCCTGGTCTATGTCCGCCGCCAGTTTGAGGAGCTGATCGGCTTCCTTGAGTCCATCACCCGGAAGAAATTCGACCGGGACCGTTTGACGGAGGTCCTGCGCCATTCGGGAGAATCGGCTCTCCTCTGGAAAGAGGTGCTGGACCTGTGCGCCCATCGCCCCTCGCCCATGAGCTGCTTTGACGCCTTCATCAACATGGCCCCCATCGTCACCCTCCGGGGGACGAAGGAGGTGACTGATTTTTATCGTGACATGAAATTCGAGCTGCAGGAACGGATCGCCCGGGGAATCAGCGCCGTGCCGGAGGAGAGGTTCCGCCTCCTGTGGGATAATATCCCCATCTGGTACAAGATGCGGGAGCTGTCCGAGCTCTTTTCTTCCTTTGGAGCCTGCCTCGTTGCCGACACGTACACCAGCGCGTGGGTCTTTGAAGGATTCGAGACCCTGGATCCCCTGGATGGCCTGTCCCGGGCTTACACGAAAATTTACCTGAATATCAGCATCGACCTCATGATCGAAAAGGTTCTCAACCTGATGAAGAGGTTCTCCGTCGACGGCCTGGTCATCCACTCCAACCGGAGCTGCAAGCCTTATTCTCTCGGGCAGTATGACATCCAGAGGATCGTCCTGGAGAAAACCGGCACCCCCAGCCTGGTTCTCGAAGCCGATATGACCGACGCCCGCGTGTACTCGGATGCGCAGGTGAAAACCCGGGTGGAAGCGTTCATGGAGACCCTGGAGAACCGGAAGGCCGTGAAAAGTGCCTAAAATTAATAGTGCCTTAAGTGCCTCAAATGCCCTCAAGTGCCTCAAGTAAAAAAATGGATGAAAAACCGCAGACTTTAAGAAAGGAAATTGCGAAGGCGCTGGAGGATGGGCCGATGGACTTGCGGGAGATTTCCCAGCTCTTTCGGATCCGGGAGAAGGACGTTCTGGATCACCTGCAGCATATTGCTCGCTCCGCGCGGATGAAGATCGATCCGGCTGTCTGTCTGGACTGCGGCTTCTCCTTTAAAAAAAGGGACCGACTCAATACCCCGAGTCGGTGCCCCC
>JAPLIW010000214.1 GCA_026388915.1 Deltaproteobacteria bacterium | reverse complement strand
AGACTTCCATCGAGGGATAATCCGGAAGCGGGGTCCCTCAGGAGTCACATAGGTCTTGAGCATGTCATCCACGACTTCATGGTCCATGAATTCGGCGAAGAGGTCGAAATACTCCTCCCCCAGCTGGGAATCGTATTTCGGGTTTCCCAGGGCGGCATCATGCAGCTGTTCCATGGTTCGCGCCATCTGGGCCCCTTTCTTGGTCGGGAAGACCACCCCTTTTTCCAGGAGTTCCTGGATGTGCCGGTCCACGGCTGGTTTCTCCAGGTTCAGCTTTTTAGCGATCTCTTCCGCGGGAGCGGGCAGCTCTCGAAGAATTTTCGCCTGTTCGAGGTTGGCCAGCTTGGCCAATATCCGGGGCATGTATTTCGAATGGGCCTGCCCAAGCCTCGCCGCCAGCTCTTTGTAGATGGGATCCAGATTTTCCATAGTCCCTGTTGCCTCCCTTTTCTTTTTCCCCGGCGCAAGCGTCCATCACAAGAATCGAAATGGCTCCCGCCGGCAAGGCGGCAGAAGCTTTGCGGGAGCTGAATCTAACGCGGGGGAATCATTTTTTCCCCTTCATTCCCTTGAACATGTCCTCCATCTTTTGTGTTCCCCCCATCATTTCCATCATGTTTTCCACCTTGCGGTAGTCCTTGGGGACTTCAAACATGGATGACTTGGCGGCTCCGACTTTGACCTCTTTGATCTCGTTGACGATTTTATTCTTTCCCCCCCGGGCTTTCTCGGGGGGAAGAGCCGTTTCACTTCGGATGACCAAACCGCCCAGGTCCTTGGCCTCCCAGATGATGGCTTTGTATTTCTCCGCGGGCTTATCCTTAATATAAAACACGGAGTCGTATTTATTGCAGGGATGTCCATCGATGGTTTCCGACCCGATTTGTTTCTTCTCGACCACAACCCTGGGATCATCGATCGAAGGCGCCCCCTCTTGTCGCATGGCCTGCTCCATGTAGGTTTTGTTCGTCGTAGACATCATGATCATTTTTCGTGAATCGATGAAATGGATGTTGACCATCCCCTGCATCATGGGATTTTCCGTCCGCATCTTGTTTCCCATCTTGGCGATGGGCATGGTCATCCCTTCCATGACCATCTTGGCGGTATAGTTGTCGGGGGGCCCGGCCAGCGCCGGGGAAGGGATCAGCCAGACGATCAGCAAAGAGGAAACCAGGATGACCGACAGGAAACTCTTCCTTTTCATTCATTTCTCCTTTCCGGTTCGAACAAGTTTTTCTATAGCGGTCCGGCCATAAGAATATGGAATTTTCCCCATTAAAGCATAACAACTCAAGTATGGGAAGAAAATTTCCCGGAGATTTTTGCCAAAAAATAGACGAATGGCAAATTTTTGACGTTCAAAAATGGGCTATTTAGTGATTATCTTTTGTCATGTATTCAGAATTAAAATTTATTATTAATGATTTCAAATAGTTAATTAATAATCTCAAGTTAATTATTAATCGCATAAAAATAGCCTGAAAATGGTATTGGGGATAAATTTTTTAAATCCCTTTATATCATGTTAAAACATAAATGAAATCATATTATTACCGGAAACACTCAATTTGGTACAAACTTTGCTTTATTATTATAGCGTTAAGAAGATGGTAGGCTAATAGACAGCGAATTGACGGTTGATCGCAAACTACCTCGCTCGGGGCCGCATCTAAAGTATTAAGGAGGGAATATGCAATACCGTGTCATCGACTGGAATTCGCCAGGCAATTATGACCTTTTCTGGGTCATAATCGGGGCGATCCTATTCGGACTGCTGTTTGCTGACTTCATCTGGATTTATTACAAGTTCAGCAAAAGAGGCTCCGAATCCGCTCCCCAGAAAAGGCCGGCTTACAACCAGGAGAAAATCCTGGAGCATACCTAGCGAGGGAAAAGGGGTTTGCTCTGCCGAGTTCTACCCCTTTACCCCCCCCCGGTTTCCGAAGGATTCGTATCTCCTCGAGATCCCTTTTCCCATTGCTTAGGAAATTATAAAAGGCTCTGCGCCCTCCGAGGAGGAAGAAAAAATCAACCGCAGAGCACGCAGAGACCGCAGAGCTTTTTCTTGGTAAAGACAAAAAGCGCAAATCCTTTTATCGATAGGGCCTCCTCTTTGCCTTTCGATCCTTCGGGGATCGAGACAAGAGGATGAACGAAGAGGAAGCGGAGAGCGCAGAGATCATTCCTTGAAAGCCTTTGGCTGTTTTGACCTTCCGGGAAGGGTGAAAAAGAGGGCCGCTTTTCCCCCTGCATCCTGGCCCTGAGTTTTTGGCCATTTTTACCTCTGCGTGCTCCGCG
>JAPLIW010000056.1 GCA_026388915.1 Deltaproteobacteria bacterium | reverse complement strand
GCCTTCTCCTGCAGAAACCGGACATCCTGCTTCTCGACGAGCCCACCAACCATCTGGATGCCGAGACTGTGGGCTGGCTCGAGGCGCATTTGCAGCAATACCCGGGCACGGTCATCGCCGTGACCCATGACCGGTATTTTCTGGACAACGTGGCCGGCTGGATCCTGGAGCTGGACCGGGGCCGGGGAATCCCCTGGAAGGGAAATTACTCCTCCTGGCTGGAGCAGAAGAGGACCCGCCTGCAACAGGAAGAAAAGTCGGAGACCGCCCGCCAGAAAACCCTCCAGCGGGAGCTGGAGTGGATCCGCATGGCCCCCAAGGCCCGCCAGGCCAAGGGAAAGGCGCGGATCAACGCCTACGAAGCTCTGTTGAGCCAGGAGACGGAAAAGCGCCGGGAGGACCTGGAGATCTACATCCCCCCCGGCCCCCGCCTGGGGAACCTGGTGATTGAAGCCCAAGACTTGAGCAAGGCTTATGGAGAAAAGCTCCTGTTCGAGAGAATGAACTTTTCTCTCCCTCCCGGGGGAATCGTGGGGGTCATCGGCCCCAATGGGGCAGGGAAAACCACTCTCTTCCGGGTGATCACGAGCCAGGAAAAAGCGGACCGCGGGACGATCCGGATCGGGGAGACGGTGAAACTCGCCTACGTGGATCAGAGCCGGGATCTTCTGGACCCGGAGAAGACCATCTGGCAGGAAATTTCCGGAGGACAGGATATGATGATGCTCGGAAGCCGGGAGGTGAACTCCCGGGCTTACGTCGCCCGATTCAACTTTCCCGGTACGGAGCAGCAGAAGAAGGTGGGGTTACTCTCCGGAGGCGAAAGGAACCGGGTTCATTTAGCCAAGATGCTGAAGGAAGGCGGCAACGTCATCCTGCTGGACGAGCCCACGAATGACCTGGACGTGAACACCCTGCGGGCCCTGGAGGAGGCCCTGGAAAACTTCGCCGGCTGCGCCGTGGTCATCAGCCACGACCGCTGGTTCCTCGACCGCATCGCCACCCACATCCTGGCTTTTGAGGGGGACAGCAAGGCCGTCTGGTTTGCGGGAAATTACTCCGATTATGAAGCCGACCGCAAGAGAAGGATAGGCGCCGCCGCCGATCAGCCCCACCGGATCAAATACCGCCAGTTGACCCGAAGTTAATAACTTATACGCTCTCGTTTTCCCCGAGGGGCGTAGATGGAAAATATGGTAACAGAATCAAAGCTTTTTAGAAGTCCTGGAACAGGCAAACTATAGCAGCTCTGCGCATCTTACAACAATTACGAATTCACCTACTGTTGAGTCAAGGAAGGCTTTAGGCATTTAAGAGTTGGGTTGAAATCAGGCACCCAATTCAATAGATGAACTTCATATCGAAACCTTTTCGGCGGCCTGGGAACAAAGGAGATATAGCAGATCTACGCTATTTCAAAATTGAGGCTTTCACCTACAAAGCGAGAAGATTAATCACTACCAACACTTAATGGTTTTCAATTGAAAGTCAGCATTACAATGACGTGGAAAGCCCATAATCAGTGGCTGTCCCCAATTATTTCAAGGTACGAACTCCGATGGCATTCTACTTCATGCGCTCCCGAAATAATTTATAGTCCCCATATTCCCCGACAGGTTCAAGACGGGTGCGGAGGTCTTGCGGCAACTTTTCAATGTCGCCGCCTCTTGCGGTAAAGAAATCCTGCTCAGTATTGTTGAAAAATATCATGGTTTCATCCGTTGTGCCCACTTTTTTGGCAGTGCCGCGTGAGTAAAATTCCGCTGAATAGGGACGATGCGACAGATAAACCAGTTGGCTTGCAGTGCTGGCACGCAGAGCCTCATAGCGGGCTACAAGATTTTTGTGCGATTTTTTTTCGGAAACATGAGGGACTGCGAGAAAGATCACCAGAACCGCAATAATCGGTGTTGTCAGCTCAATCAGAGGATACAACCATCCGCGTCCTTTCGCTGCTGCATCTGCGCCGCTATCCTGTGTCATTTCGGTGCGTCGAAACTCCGCCATCAACAAGGCAAAGGCGGGTAGTCCGGGTAGGACATAGGTTATCAGGATGTTGCCGGCAAAGGTAAAAAATACCATGGGTGCAATAACCCACAGCAGGAGATAGGCAATCCACTCGTCATGGAGCGACAACAGATTCGATGAGCGCCTCCTTAGCATCTTTATTAACTGGATGATTAAAACGAAAGACCACGGAAAGGCAGCAGGCAGCCACAGCAGCCAGATCATCCCGTGGGGTAGCAAATGGGCGGTGCCGTATAAGTCGCCGCGCCAGCCGCTTTCCGTGAACCGTTTCCAGTGCTCTCCAATGATGAAATATTCCAGAAAGCCGGGCGTGCGAGACTCGGCAAGCAGATACCACGGTACGGCAATCACCAGCATAATTATGGTTCCCAGTACCCAAGGCAGGCGTTGCCATACAATTACCCATTTCTTCTTCCACAAAGTCCAAATACCGATGGGGAACAGCGTAAGGATGCCCGCGATCGGGCCTTTGGCCAGCAGGCCGATGGCAAGGCCCATGAAGAAAAGGTAGCCCCAGAGGCGGCCTTTTCGGTCGTTATTAGTCAAGGCTTGCCAGAAGGCTACCATGGAAAGAGTCGTACTTACG
>JAPLIW010000121.1 GCA_026388915.1 Deltaproteobacteria bacterium | reverse complement strand
AAGGTGATGACGATCAGGGCGGCGGCAAAGGCAAAGAAAGCAAAGAAACCGAGGGTCAGCCCGAACTTCAGGTACAGGGCCACGGCAAACCCGCCGGTGAGCGTCTCCACCAGGGGATACCGCCAGGAGATCTTAGCCCCGCAACTCCGGCACTTCCCGCGGAGCAGGAGATAGCTCAGCAGCGGGATATTGTCGTACCCCCGCACCGATGCGCGGCACTGGGGGCAGAAGGAACGGGGAGAGACGATAGAGAGACCCTGGGGCAGACGGTAGATGCAAACGTTTAAGAAGCTCCCGATGCAGCTTCCAAACAAAAAAATCGTGAATTCGGCGAGCCACGGATGGGTCATAATTTTTCCACAGTGCTTATGGGATCCCGGGCCAGGGGCCCGTTGAATCTATGCCAGAAGATCGGCTCTTGAATGCCCCCTGCTTTTTTTCCCCTTCCGAAATTTCACCCCGGGGCAAATCTCACGGATTTGAAAAAGCGATTCATCCTATTTCCAAGACCTTCTTACAAGGTTCGGTTGAGAGAAAATGGAATCGCAGGATGATTCCCGGCCGGTCCGGATTGGTTGAATCCTCCAACATGAACTCCCGCTTCCGCCTCGCACCAAAATCCCCACTGATAAGCCAGCAGAGATTTCCAGGCTTGGGTGAGAACATGATTCAATATATGGAAATAGGCCAAGGGGCCGTTCTCTTCAGCCGCGGGAATCAATAAAGGCAGGGGAATGGGAATCGCCCAATCCTCCCGCACCCGGAGTCCCGCCATTTTAATCATGGATTTCGCTGAATTCCTCGTGAAAAACCGAAGATGGCTCTGGTCGAAAATTCCCCTGGGGCGGTATTGAAACCGTCCCGATAAAATTTCCAGTCTAACCGACCAATGAGCTGCATTGGGCAGGGTGATTAAGATCCGCCCCTCCGGATGCAGATGATCCACGCACTTTTCCAGCGTATACAGGGGATCCCGGAGATGTTCCAGAATATCGGCCAGGACCACGACGTCATATTTCGAAAGCTCGTCCCACCGGATCGTCTCCACATCCTGGCAAATGACGAGGGTGGCATGTTTCCGGGCCATTTCCGCAAACAAAGGGTTGGACTCCACCACGGTCACCCGGTACCCCATCTGTTGGAATGTTTCGGTCATGGCCCCGCTGCCGGGGCCGATTTCCAGGAGCGATTGTTTTCGGGGGTGGCTGGCCGCGCACTCCAGGGCGATTCGCTGGCTGCTGTAGGGATCCTGGGTCTTAACCTGGTAAGGAAAGCGTTTCCAGGTCTCGGGTTGATACTTTACATCCTGCCACAGCCCCCATCGGGTCAATCGATAACTGACCGCCGCCAGGAGGCAGTGGATCGCGTAAGGAATCCCCTTCACATGGCAGATCTCATCCCCGTAATAGGTCGGGATGGGAACTTCGGTGATTCGCATCCCGGCGGCATGGAATTCAAGAAGAATCTCGGTGTCAAAGTGCCAGGAGTCGCTGTTTAAAGACAAGGGGATACGTTGCAGGGCGGCGCATCGATAGGCTCGGTACCCGGAATGAAATTCAGATAGATTCATCCCGGCCAGGTGATTCTCCAAGAAGGTTAAAACCCGATTCCCAAGGAATTTATGCAAGGGCATCCCGCCGTGTAGAGGTTGACAGCCTTCGGCCATTCGCGACCCGAAGACCATATCGGATTTTCCCTCAACCAAAGGCTTCAGGAGAGAAGCCAATACTTCGGGGGCATACTGACCATCGGCATGGAGCATGGCTACGATATCATAGCTCCGGCCTATGACGTTTTGATATCCGACCTTTTGATTCCCCCCATATCCTGCATCGCGGTTGTTCCGCAGAATCGTGATCCCCATCTCTCCCCGATGGGTCTTGAACGAGAGGGGAGGTTGAAAAGCAGGGTCGTTGTTCCCATCCAGGACCAAGAAAATTCCCGTAATCTGATCCAGCAATTCCCGGGGAATTCTCGCCAAAGTTTCCTGGATTTTCGCTTCTGCGTGGTAGGCCATTATCAAGACGGCAATTTTTAGCCCTCCTCCATCCAGCGTTTCTTGAACAGGGAATGGTGGAAGGGGTCGCGATCGCTTTTTTCGCCAGCCCTGGGCCTGCTTCCGGGAACAAATCCAGGAAGCGAAAAGAAAGGAGGCCCATCCCGCCAGGAATAACCAGAGAATCATGTCGAGGGTTCGATCCATCCCCACCCACTGACCGCGCGTATCGGAATTGGCGAAGAACCAGGGAAATCCCCCGCTCCAGAAAGTGTAGACCCGGAAGAGGAATACCGAAGCAATGACCGTAAAAAGGAATATGCCTACCGTGCCCAAGAAAATCCCCGGTCCCACAAGCCAGCTTAAATATTGAACCCCAAAACCAGGAGCGACAACCAAGAAGATAAGAAATGCCCACCCGACCGCTTTTAAAAGATGGATCCCCCGATTTTGATCCTCTTCTATGCCCGAACGCCCAATCCTCGCGAGGTTTTCTTTACCCTTGAAGAAAGCGCAAAGGGTAATAAGAACCAGCATCGTGAGCCGCGCGACCACCGGGAACCATGGCTGAGCAGACGGGGGGAAGGTCTCTCGAAACTGCATCCAGAGCCGCCCGAATCCCCATATGCCTTTGATTCCGCCGTAAGCGAAGATATTTCTCCAGAGATCGGGAAAGCAGACCCACAAGTGATAGCCGAAGCCGGCTAGCGCCACGGCTCCGACAACCAGGAGGAATCCCATCCTCCGGCGCCACGTGTCGATCCAGAAGAAGAAAGCGGGGATAATGATGACCGGAACGATTTTAATGTTGAGGCTCAACCCGATGCAGAGCGCAGCCGCCGGCCAGTTTCCACGGGACACCAGGAAATAGGCTCCTAATAGAACCCAAAAAATAAAAACCGGGTCGGTGTTGCCATGGAAACCGCTCACCATGATCAACACCGGACTCAAAGCAAAAAGCGATAC
>JAPLIW010000066.1 GCA_026388915.1 Deltaproteobacteria bacterium | reverse complement strand
GCCCAGGATGGCGCTGACGGGGCGCATAAAAAAGAGGGTCAGATCCCAGTCAGACTTGATCATGCTGGTCCGGGAAAGAACAAGGCCAAATTTCATGAAAATTTCAACGGGATTTCTTTTTCTTTCCCGGGGCGTCGGTCTGCTTTCCGAAGGAATACAAGACGGAAGCGGTTACATCGGCTAAGGACCCGCACCCGCCATAGATCATGGCGGTCCGCAGTTGGTCCGCATACTGGTTGAGGAGGAGCGCCACCCCTTCCTTTCCCCCTCCCACCGCGGCAATCGCCATGGGCCGGCCGATGAGGACCGCCTCGGCCCCCAGGGCCAGCATTTTCAGCACGTCCGCCCCGCTGCGGATTCCCCCGTCGACGAAGATCTTGATTTTGCCCTTCACCGCCGCGGCGATTGCGGGAAGCACGTCCGCCGTCCCCGGGGTGTGATCGAGAACTCTGCCCCCGTGGTTGGAAACGACGATTCCCGCGGCCCCGGCTTTTACCGCCAGCCGGGCATCCTGCACGGTCATGACTCCTTTGAGGATCACTGGAACCTTCACCTGGGAGAGGGTCCTCTCCCACGCTTTCACCGGCCAGGGCCCCGCCGGCTGCCCGGCTCTCTTCAAATGGATGATGCCCGCCGCATCGATGTCCGTGGCAATCGCGTTGACCCCGCACTCCTCGGCCCTTCGGGCCAGGGGCAGGAAGGTCTCCTCCGGCCGGGGTTTGAGGGTGGGCACCCCCCATCCGCCATTCTCTCGCAAGATTTCCATTCCCAGGTCGAAGAACAAGGGATTGGGCCCATCGCAGGTGCAGGCCATCGATCCCGCCTCTTTGGCGCCGGCTACCATGGCCGAGAGATACGGCCGCTCTTCCATGGCATTTCCCATATTGATCACCATTCCTGCCAGGGGGGCCACGAGGATGGGCATTTTCAAGGAACGGCCAAAAAAGTCATAACTGATCTCCGGCTCGCGGACCTCATGGATGGTGCGCAGGTTCAGCTTGATCCGGGCCAGGCTTTCGTAATTGGCGATGAAGGAGGAACCGGTTCCAATCCCCCCGATTCCGGGCATCTCGCCCGCGCAGGCCCTCCCGTTGCAGACGGGACAGACCCGGCAGGCCCCTTTAAATTTCTCCTTGGCAATCCGGTAGATCTCTTTTAATTCCATAACCAGTTTTCCTTTTTGAAAATATGCAGCCGAATCACTGCAAAACTCTTCCCCTGGCGTCTTCCGACTGGGCCGCCGTTCTTCAGGATGGACATTTGCGGGACTTTCCAGAGGATGGCCTACGGGCAGATAGATAAAGGATAATCCCACTCCACCATCGATGATTCCATTGTATCTTGAATTCACAAGAAAACAAGGGCTCTGGCGAGCTTACCCACCTTAATTTTTCGCCATTTAGTCCTAACAGCGATTGAATTTTGGGTGTTCCCCGGCCCGGAAGGAAGGGGATTACGCGCAAAAATCATGAGGCGCGTGACCGGGCGCCCGGTGGGCCCGCCCCCAAATTGCGGAATGCCGATTGCGGAATGCGGATTGAAAAAGAAGACCCCAAAAAACCGAAATCCGAAATCCGCAATCCGAAATAACTGGGACGATGCTTTTTCCGCGTAATCCCCTTCCTTCCGGGCCACAACCTTACCTTTCAGCCGAAAAAGGAGTTGCAAAAGTGAAGGGAGCAAGTTCCTCCCCGCTCAGTTTGGGTATGGAGGGCAGGGTTCGGGCCTGGAGAGATAGCGGCTCAGGGGAATGGTGATGGAGGCCATCAGGGCGATGGACACCAGGCTGAAGGTTAGCCCCAGCAAATCGGTCACCAGGCCGTAGAT
>JAPLIW010000390.1 GCA_026388915.1 Deltaproteobacteria bacterium | reverse complement strand
GGTGCAGCCGGTGCACCTCTCCACGGACTGGGCCACGGCGGAAAAGAAGTGGGGGTCAGATCGCTGCCGGAACGGGTACGCCTGGAGATCGCTTCTCAAGGCGGGAATCCGGCTTCAATTCGGTTCGGATGCGCCCGTGGAGCCGATCAACCCCCTGCTGGGCCTTCAGGCTGCGGTGACCCGGAAGGATATTCGGGGAAATCCGGCCGGAGGATGGTTTCCCGGGGAAAAGTTGACCCTGGAAGAGAGCATCAAGGCTTTCACCGCCCTTCCTGCCTGGTCATCAAAGAAGGAGAAATTTCTGGGGGCTCTTACCCCGGGTCGGTTAGCGGATCTGACCGTATTTGCCAAGGACCTATTCCAGGTTCCCCCGGAAGAGTGGCGTTCGGTGGAGACAGAAATGACCATCGTAAACGGGGAGATCGTCTATCGAAAGTCAAAATAGCAGCGGCTGGGCTGCAAACATACATCGGCTAAAATAATAGTGCAGAGTTGATAGGGTTGATGGGTTGATTCGAAAGGCGAAGGATTGAAAAAACTTTTTTTGGTTCTCTATTTGATTCCTTTTCTCCTATTGCCAACGGGAAAGGTGGTAGGAGCGGAGAATCCGCTCCGGGTCGAGGTTTTTCCGAAGGGAATCAGGCAGGGGGATGTATTCCTGGTGAGAACCTCCGCCCCCGCGGCATTAAGTTCCATCCATGGGGAGTTTCAGGGGAAGAAATTCCCCCTGGCCCAGGGGGCAAACACGGGAACCTGCGAAGGCCTGGTGGGGGTTGATCTGAACACCAAGCCTTCCAGGTATGAAATGAAAGTGGTGGCAACCGACAGGGGTGGTCATTCCTATTCGAAGGGCCTTCCCTGTAAGGTAGAGAAGACCAATTTTGCCGTGCAAAAGCTGACCCTCCCGCGCTCCATGGTCGATTTGGACCCGAAAACCCTGGAGCGGGTCAATCGAGAATCAAAGAAGCTTAAGGCTTTGTTTGAAGGCGTCCAGACGGAAACACTCTGGCGAGGGGCCTTTGTCCGCCCGGTGGAGGGAGAACTCTCCGGGGCCTTTGGAGTCCGCCGGATTATTAACGGGCAAACCAAAAATCCCCACTCCGGCATTGACCTGCGGGCGGATGAGGGAACCCCGGTGGTGGCCTGCAATGGAGGGAGGGTTGCTCTCGTTGATGAATTCTTCTTTACGGGTAAATCGGTCATCCTGGGTCATGGAGGAGGTCTGTACTCCATGTATTTCCACCTCTCCGAAATAGGGGTGAGTGAAGGTGCCCGGGTCCATACAGGAGACCTGCTGGGCCGGGTGGGGTCCACGGGAAGATCCACCGGCCCCCACCTCCACTGGGGCATGATCATCCGCGGGGCGCGGATCGACCCGCTTTCCTTCCTCCGGTTAACCAAACATCTTCAGGAGTGATTGGGGCAAGGGGAAGTTTTCAAATGGCGGCGTGTCCAAGCAATAATCGTAATAACTTCCCATGTGGAGCGGAGGGGGGGCGAGAATCGGTCCGACTCTCCGCTCCTGGCACCGGCCAACTCTGGGCCGCGGTCTAACGTTTGGCGGTCCATTTATGT
>JAPLIW010000202.1 GCA_026388915.1 Deltaproteobacteria bacterium | reverse complement strand
AAAGATATGGGACATGCTCAGTTTACAAAAGGGGGGCAGGGGGGATTTCTGGCAGGGCCGTGACCCTAGGGAAAATCCTGGCTACCGGTTGCAGCGCTGTCAATTTGGAATTTGTCATCTGGAATTTGGGATTTCCCGAGTTCTTTAATCCCGGCCATTCCGGGCCAGAGCTTTATGTCCGATGTCTTTCCGGTAATAGGCCCCCTCCCAGGAGATTTTCGCCACCGCTTCGTAGGCCCGCTCGATCGCCTCCTGGATTCCATTTCCCAGGGCGGTCACCCCCAGAACCCTGCCGCCGTTGGTGACGACCTTTCCTTCTTTCAGAGCCGTTCCCGCGTGGAAAACAAAAGCGTCCCGGACTCTGGCCGCCTCCTGCAGACCCGAGATGACTTTCCCTTTCTCGTAAGGGCCCGGGTAGCCGCCCGAAGCCAAGACCACGCACACGGAGGAACGATCTTCCAGTTCCATTTTATGATGGGACAGCTTTCCGTCGATCGTCGCCTCCAGGACCGGAATCAGGTCGCCCTTCATCCGCATCAGGAGGGGTTGGGCCTCCGGGTCTCCGAAGCGGGCGTTGAACTCCAGGACTTTCGGTTTCTCATCTTTGATCATCAGCCCGGCGTAGAGGACCCCCTGGTATTTCTTTCCTTCCCGGGCCATTCCCCGCACCGTGGGGATCATGATCTTTTCCATGGCCTCCCGGTGTACCTTTTCCGTTACCACGGGCGCGGGAGAGTAAGCCCCCATGCCCCCGGTGTTGGGTCCCTGGTCGTTGTCGTAGATGGCTTTGTGATCCTGCGAAGTGGGCAGGGGCAGAACGGTCTCTCCGTCGGTGAAGGCCAGAAAAGAGGCCTCCTCCCCCTCCAGGAATTCTTCGACCACGACTTTGGCCCCCGCGGCGCCGAAGGCTTTCTGAACCAGGATCAGGTCCAGAGCCGAAAGCGCTTCCTCCACTGTGCGGCAGATGATCACTCCTTTTCCCGCCGCCAGCCCGTCGGCCTTGACCACCAGGGGAGCCCCCTTCCCTTTGATGTATTTGATCGCTGCCGCAGGGTCCGTGAAAGTCTCGGATTCCCCCGTGGGAATGCCGTATTTTTTCATCAGCTCCTTGGTAAAGGCTTTGCTCCCCTCGATCTCCGCCCCCTTCTGGCTGGGGCCGAAAACCCTCAAGCCCCGGGCGCGGAAGACATCCACCATCCCCAGAGTCAGCGGAGCTTCGGGGCCGACCACCGTCAGGTCGATCTTCTCTTTCTCCGCCCAGGCGGTGAGCCCCTTGACGTCTTCGGCGGAGATGGACAGGCATTCGGCCATCTGGGCAATCCCGGCGTTTCCCGGGGCGCAGTAGATCTTCCCGACCCTGGGACTCTGGGCGATCTTCCACACCAGGGCATGCTCCCTTCCCCCGCTACCGACCACCAGGACTTTCATTTTCTTCTCCAGATCAATTCACCACAGAGGAAAAGAAATTGGAATAATGGAATGGTGGAATAGTGGAATAATGGGAAAAACAAAAAAGATGGGTGAATGGAATATTGGAATGATGGGTTCTTGTCGTTCATTTTCCTACCCATTATTCCATCATTCCATTATTCCAATATTCCAGTGTTCTATTTCTTTGCCAGGTACTCCGCAATGGCTTTGTCGTACTTCGCCGTGAGGGCGTATTGTCGTACTTCGCCGTGAGGGCGTAGACCTTTTTGGCCAGGCGGAAGTTGGTCTCCTTGCTCACCGCGCCGCCGCTTTTCTTCATCTCGCTCAGAACCGGCTGGTAATCCGCCGGGTCCACGATCACGGTCACATAGGGATAGTTCTTCGCCGAAGCGCGCAGCATCGAGGGCCCGCCGATGTCAATGTTCTCGATGGCTTCCTCCAGCGTGCAATTCGGCTTGGCGATGGTGGCCTCGAAGGGGTAGAGGTTTACCACCACCATATCGATGGGGATGATCCCGTGCTCTTTCATCTTTTTGGCGTGTTCGGGGTTGTCGCGGATTCCCAGGAGGCCCCCGTGGATCTTGGGATGGAGGGTTTTCACCCGGCCGTCCAGCATCTCCGGAAAACCGGTGTACTCGGACACGTCCATGATCTTCAACCCGTTCTCCCGCAGGGTCTTGGCCGTTCCCCCGGTGGAGAGGATTTCCACCCCGAAGGACTGCACCGCTTTGGCAAAATCGATAATCCCGCTCTTATCCGACAGACTGATGACGGCTCTTTGAATCTTTCCAATGAAATGACTCCTTTCTCTTAATGCGGAATGCAAAATAAAATAAAAAAAACTTAACCGCAGAGGTCGCGGAGCACGCAGAGGTGGAAATGGCCAAATCCTCAGGGCCAGGATGCAGGGGGAAAAGCGGCGCTCTTTCTCACCCTTCCCGGAAGGTCAAAACGGCCAAGGGGCTTCCCAGGAACGATCTCTGCGCTCTCTGCTTCCTCTTCGTTCACCCTCTTGTCTCGAT
>JAPLIW010000058.1 GCA_026388915.1 Deltaproteobacteria bacterium | reverse complement strand
TCAGTTACAAGAGCCTCCTTTACAAGATCAAAGAGTGCGGGCTCCAGAAACACCTGCGTTCCAAAGGCCCCTGACGCAAAAGAATAAGAAAAAAATCCTCAAAAGAAATTAGCCTTGCCCCCATTTCCTATCCGCTTCTTAAATCAAGAAGGATTTTATGATTGACCATGTGTGGCAAAAAAGGGAAAATTATTGTCACTTTTTCCCCATTAAGTTCTTTTTATCCCTAGAATCTGCTCCATAAAAATGGGTATTTGATTCCATAATTCTAAAAAAAACAATAATTTCAGTAGTAAAATAAGTGATAAGAACCCTTACACCCCTTGGCACCCAGATTGCAAATTTACCCACTGGAATGGAAACAATTTACCAAGTTTTTTTCTCTGATTCCCCCAAAATGGAAAAACTCAACACCGTCATTGGCGAGATCGCCAATGTGAATATTCCGGTTTTGATCAAGGGGGAAAGCGGAACGGGAAAGGAAGTCCTGGCCCAGGCCATTCACCTGAGGTCCCAGCGCCAGGACAAGCCTTTGATCAAGGTGAATTGCGCGGCCATCCCCAAGACCCTCCTCGAAAGCGAGCTCTTTGGGTTTGACAAAGGAGCTTTCACCGGTGCACACTTGAAGAAACCGGGCAAGTTCGAGCTGGCCAACGGGGGGACGATTATTTTGAACGACATCGGGGAGATCGATATCTCCATCCAGGCCAAGCTCCTCCAGGTTTTGCAGGACGGGGAGTTCTCCCATCTGGGTGGAGAGGGGGATATCAGGGTGGACACCCGGGTCATCACCACCACCAAGGATGATCTGGAAAAGTCCATTTCCGAGGGCCGGTTCCGGGAAGACCTCTTCTTCCGCATCAATGTCATCAGCCTCACCGCCCCTCCCCTGCGGGAGAGAAGGGAGCAAATTCTCCCCCTTGCCCGCTTTTTCTACGACACCAACCGGCAGAAATACGGAAAGCCCGCTTCGCCACTTTCCCCCAAAACGCTCCAGTACTTCCAGGAATACGACTGGCCCGGAAATGTCCGGGAATTGGAGAATCTCGTCAAAAGGATCATCCTCTTCGGGGAAGAAGAGGTCATCCGGGGGCCCCTGAGAAATCATTCCTTGGCCCGGGCGGTCCCCGCTGCGCCCCCGGCCTTGCAGACGGATGAGTCCCCGAAGATGATGAGGAGTCTGACGCTCAAGCGGGTCGGAAAGGAAGCGGCCGAGTTCGCGGAAAAGGAGTTCATGGAGAGGGCCCTCCAGGAGACCCATTGGAATCGGAAGGAAGCCGCCAAGGTTCTCCAGATCAGCTACAAAGCTCTGCTGTACAAGATCAAAAAGTACCGTTTGAACGAAACCAAGAACATCCGGAAGCTGAGGGAGGAGTTGGGATGGCCTATCCAGCTGGAAAATCGATAATCGGAGACGGGGTGGACCGAATTCTGACCCGGGAGGTCTTTCTCCACTTCCTCGACCTGGAGGTAAAGCGTTCCCGGCGGTACCAGAATTTTTTCAGCATTCTGGTCCTGAAGCTGGATGAACTGCCGAACCACGACAATGGAACGGGGATTCAGGCCTGCTGCCGGAGGCTGACCCGCCTGCTGGCCGAGGAGATGAGGGACAGCGACATCCTGGGAGCCCTCGGGGAGAAGAAGCTGGCCGTCATCCTCCCCTACGCGGACCTGATGGCCGGGGGCCATACCCGGTCCCGGTTCGAGAGCAGCCTGCAGTTCTATGATTTCGGCCGGGACGGTTTCCGGTTGGTGATCGACCAGGTCTGTTTCCCCCGGGATGGGACGGACACTTCGGACCTGCTCCGGAAGGTTGCGGGAATCGAAACTTGATGATCTCGTAAAAAGTCGAAATTCCATAAAATTCGTCATTCCGGCGAAAGCCGGAATCCAGTTATTTCAAGATGTTCTGGACCCCGGCTTTCGCCGGGGTGACGCTCCAAAAGACTTTTTACGAGATCATCAAACTTTACACCAAATATAGGAGCCGATATGAAAAAAAACATCATGATCATCGGGGCGATCTGGGCTATTGCGGTTGTCCTCTCTCCCCTGGCGGCTTACTCCCAGGGAGAAAAAGAGGCCCTTT
>JAPLIW010000483.1 GCA_026388915.1 Deltaproteobacteria bacterium | reverse complement strand
GCCATGCACAGATCATTGTCCAGCTTCTGCTCCGGGTACATATCCTTGGTGTTAAACTTCCGCAGCCTGATGTGGGCCATATCACTCCTCCATTGATCTAAAACTCAGACATCCCGCTACAGCTTTCGAGCCGCCTCATCCCCGCCGTGAATCGCTTCCAGAATTCTCCGGGCCTCCCGGCAGTCGCCAACCTCGTAAAATTCAGGGGCCGTTCCTTGAAAAGAACGGGAAAGGGCGGAGTTGGGTGCCGATCCGGCGGACAAGATAATCGTGTCGGCTTCCATGAACAGCATCTTTCCGCCGGAGTCAACGATCTCCACGCCTTCTTTTTTGATTCGCTCTTCTTTCACGCCGGTATGGACCCGAATGCTTTTAAGGCTGATTTGCCTGACCAGAACCTTCCGGATATGGGAAAAAGCGTCCATCGCCAATTCGGGTAGAATTTCGATCAGGGACACTTCATGACCTTTCTCCGCCAGATCGCAGGCGATTTCGCAGCCGATCATTCCTCCCCCAATCACGACCGTTTTCTCCCCCGCTTTCGTCTTCCCGGAGAGGACTTCCCTTCCCGTGACTACCTTTTTATTTTTGATCCCCTCTTGAATCCCTGGGATTTCAGGTATGAAGGGGACAGATCCGACGGCGGAAATCACAGCATCGGGTTTCAGCTCTTTTACTTTCGAAGGATTTGCTTCTTCCCGCATGACCTGGATTTTGTCCTGGTGCAAAAGAAGCTGTCCGGAAAAGTAAGTCATCAAATTTCTGATCTCCCCTTTGTTTGCAGGGATGGAGGCCAGATTGAGCTGCCCGCCCAGCTCTTTTTCTCTTTCCAGCAGAACGACCTGATGTCCGTTTCCAGCCGCTGTGAGGGCCGCTTGCAAACCGGCCGGCCCCCCCCCGACCACGACAACCCTCTTTGCTCTTCCCCTCCTCGGCTCGGGCTCTCTCTCTTTGCCCACGCGGGGGTTCACGGCACAAACCAGGGAGAGGTTGGCGGAGAAACTCTCGATGCAACGGAGGCAGCCGATACACTTCCGGATCTCATTCACTTTCCCTTCCTTTGCCTTGGCGGGAAAGTAGGGGTCGGCAAGAAGGGCCCTTCCCATAACGATGAAATCGGCTTTCCCTTTCTCCAGAATCTCCTCGGCTTGGAAGGGGTCATTGATCCTGCCGGCGACCATCACCGGTATGGAAACCCGTTTTTTTATCGCCTCCGCGAGGGGGACGTTGCATCCGGGGGGAAAGTAAAGCGAGGGTACAACCCATTCCGGCGTCTCGGCGACCCCCGAAACGACGTCAATGGCGTCGACGCCGGCTTTTTCCACCAACCGGCAGGCTTCCTCAACATCCTCCAGGGAAACGCCCCCTTCGACCCTCTCACTCGCCGCGACTCGAATGATGAGGGGGTAATCCTCGCCCCCCTGCTTCTTCGCTTCCTTCACCATCTCCACGGCCAGGCGGGCCCTCCCCCGGACGTCTCCGCCGTAGGCATCTTTGCGCAGGTTGATCCGGGGGGAAAGAAACTCGCTGAGGAGATAACCCGTTCCAGCGTGAATCATGACCGCGTCGAAACCCGCCTCCCTGGCCCGGGCGACACTCCGCCCGAAGTCTTCTTCCAGGTTCCGGATCTCTTCCACGGTAAGAGCCCGGGGCACTTTCCCGGTGATCGGATGGGGAACGGGGGAGGCGGAAATCGGGTCGGCTTCATCCACTCTTCCGCGGCTGGGGTTGATTTCGATGGCGATCTTCCCCCCGACCCGATGAACCTCCACCGTTAGCCTCTTCAACCCCGGGATAAATTCATCGCCCCAGATATGAACTCGTCCCGGATGGCCGACTCTGCGGGGGTAAGAGGCCTCCAGGATCACGATTCCGGCTCCTCCTTTCGCCCGCTCGGCATAATATCCGATCATGCGGCTGCCGGCCCCGCCCGCTTCGGCGAAATGAGTGACCATGGGAGCCATGGCGATCCGATTGGCGATGGTAAGCTTGCCGATTTCCCCCGGCTGGAATAGGTTTTTAAAAGCATTCACTGGGTGAGACTCCTTTTATGGCCCGGCTGGTTAACGAGACTGGATTTTGCCAAACATTCGGGAAAGCCCGTCAAGGTTCGGCATGTCTTTCAATTGAAAGATCGCCTCGACGACTTGGGCCGCTTCCTCTTTTTTCAAGACGTTCGAAGCGAGACCGCAGAATTTTTCGGTTTCCATCTTCCGGTCCAGGGAATAATTTTTCATGTTCGCGAGGTGATGGTCGCCGGTGACCGTTTTGCCGTTTTTCAATTTCACCTCGATTTTGTAGTCCAGGAACCCCATGCCGGCCTTTCCTTCCGAGGTGACTTTTTGCGCGAGGGTGCTGATCTCCGGCGCATTCAATTTCGACAGGTACATGTCGACGGTGATGTTGCGGAAAAGGAAGGCGGTAGCCAGAGAAAAGGGTTTGCTGAGGAGGGCTTGATCCAGCCTCGCGAATGGCCCGTGGAAATCCCCGCCCGGATAGTTCTTATTTTCCGGGGCCACAATGGCATGAATTCCCTCGATCTCCCCCGGCTGGATATCGAATTTGCGGGCCATGGCCACGGCTACTTCCACGCCGACCTGGTTGTATCCGCAGGTGGGGTAGGGCTTAAAGATATTCTTTCCCACTTCAAACTCACGCCCCAAGTTCTGGGTTATCTCCTCCCTATGCGACAGAACGGAATCCCGAACCTCCGGGCCGCCGAAACAGGCGAAGAACCCGCACTTCCCCTCCAGGGCTGTAGGGGACGCCGCCAACCCGTTCTTAGCCAGCAAGGCAGCCATGAGTCCGTTGCGCAAGGCGCCGCCGTTCTGGAACCGCCATTCCATGGAGCCCGTATTCACCGCTTCCAGGAGTCCGCAGGAAAAACTCGCGGCGCAGGCGATCGCATGTTGGGTCTGCTCGCGACTGAGCCCCATCAGTTTCGCGGCCGCCGCAGCAGCAGCAAAGGGGCCGAAGACCGGGCTCGCCCGGAAACCCCGTTTGACGATGGGCAGCCCCGATTTCAGGGCGATCCTCCCCGACACCTCATAGGCAGCCACCACGGCAGTGAGGAGATCTTTTCCCCCCTTCCGTTCCTCTTCGGCGACGGCCAAAGCGGCGGGGATCACGAAGGACCCCATGTGCCCCACCGTGGATTCCTGCATGTCATCATGGAGAATGCTGTGCATGAGAAGGCAGTTCAACCAGGCGGTATTCTGGGAATCTCCTTTTTCTCCGTCCACCCAGGCGGTGGAACGCCCTTCTTTTTTCAGTTCCTTCCAGACTTTGCGGGCGATCCGGGAGGAGGGCAGGTCGCAACCGGCGAGCGCGCAGCCGATCCCGTCCGCGATGCTGATTTCCGCCTTTTCGATGATCTCCTTGGAGAGGTCGGCATAAGAGAGCTCATACACGAAATCTCCCAAGATTTGAGCGAGTGTCTTCTGGGCCATTTCACTTTCCTCCTGTTAGCTTCATACTCCCTGTTTTTAAGAACCGGCTGTGAAAAGAAAGAGCCTCGTCCGGCAGCTGGGGCTCATGCCCCCCCGCCTCCTTCAGCGCCCTTTGGAAATACTCCCGGAGAATGGGGCGATAATCGGGATGAGCGCATAACCGAATGATTTTATCCGCCCTTTCCTTCGGGACCAGCCCACGCAGGTCGGCGACTCCTTGTTCCGTGACGAGCAAGTCAACCCCATGTTCGGGTATGTCCACATGCGAAGTCATGGGGACGATGCAGGAGATATTCCCGCCCTTGGCGGTGGATGGGAGGAGGATGACCGAAAGATAGGCGTTCATGGCGAAATCGACGGCCCCTCCCACCCCGCTTACGATATCCCCGTTCATGATGTGGCTCGAGTTTACATTCCCGTAGATGTCCGCTTCGATCGCCCCATTCAAAGCCAAGACCCCGAGGCGCATGATCACTTCGGGGCAATCGGCAATCTCCACCGGCCGGAAAACAACCTTTTTATGGTATTCATGGAGGTTTTCCAGGAGGTGTTTTTCGCCCCGCGGGGAGAGGAAGAAACCCGTCCCCGAAGCTGCCCTGACCTTCCGTCGTGACAATAATCCCAGCAGGCCATCGTTCAGGACGGCAGAATAGAATTCCAAACTTTCAAACTCCGCATTTTCAAAGGCCTTCATGACCGCGGTAGGGATCATTCCCAACCCGATTTCCATGGGGAGAAGAGAGGGAGGGAGCTTTCCTTGGGCCACTTCCTTCCGGAGAAACGCGAGCAGGTGAGACGCGATGGCCGCGCTGGTCTTGTCAACGGAATCATCCGCATCGATCGGTTCGGGCTCATCGGACAGGTAGATGGCCAATATTTTATCGGGGTTAAGCGGAATATAAGGAGTGCCCGCCCGGTCATCGATGCAGGAAATGGGAATGGACTTCCTTTTCGGGGGGTCGCCGGGAATGTATACATCATGCATTCCCTCAAAATGCGTCGGGTAAGCGGTATTGAGTTGAACAATGACTCTGCCCGCCGCCTGGGCGAAATTGGGCATGTCATGGAGGCGATAGGCGGGGATCAGATTCCCCTCTTTGGTGATGGAGACCGCTTCGAGAATCGCCACGTCGAGGGAACCGAATTCGCCGGCGCGGATCGCCGGATAAAAAGAACCCAGCGGGGTGTCCAGGTATTGGACCTGCCGGGTGTTGATCGGTTTTCTCAATAGAGTCTGCTGCCCGATTCTGCGCTTTATCGTTCCGGTTTTACCCAGGATCCGGTCCGCCTGGAGGATCGCCACCCCCGACCAAAGATGGATTTGTAAATCCCGGCCCTCTCTCCCTTCTTTTTCCAGAGCCCGGCAGAAGGGAAGAAGATCGCTACAGACCCCCACGGACATTCCGTCCTGGATGAGACGGGCCGCATTCTCCACGGAGGTCACTTTGCCCCGCAGATCTTTACAGCGGATCCGCTCGCTCACTAGATCAGGCAATCGATTCTCAACCCTTCCTATTTAGCCATCAGGCAGAGGGGAATTGGCCCCCGCCACTTTTGATCGGCTATCCTGCTACCCTGCGAAATTCCTAAATTGCCAATGGTTACATGCCGAAATAGGTTTTGGCCAGATTGGCGTCGTTCATGATTTGGGAAACTGTGCCGGAATGGACTAAACTCCCGTGATCCAGCACATAGACGGCATCGGGAAGGTCTCGAATAAGGTCCACGTTTCCTTCAACCATCAATACCGTAACCCCGGACTCTTTGATATTGCCAATAATCCTCTCTAATTCGTCCACCACCAACGGGGATAAACCCAAAGAGGGTTCGTCGATCAGGAGGAGGGAGGGGGAGACCATGAGAGCCCGGCCGATGGCCAACATCTGCTGTTCCCCGCCCGATAGAGTGATGCTCAGCTGGTTCATCCTTTCCCGGAGAATCGGGAAAAGATCAAACACCATTTTCAGGCGAGCCTGGACCTTGGAAGAAGGCAATACGAAGCCCCCTACGAGCAAGTTCTCCAGTGCAGACATCTCCGGAAACGGTTTCCGGCCCTCCGGACAATGGGCAATCCCCATTTTGGCCAATTTGTGAGGTCCATATTTCAGCAAATTATGACCCTTATACGAGATGGAGCCCTGGGCCGGATCGACGATGCGGGAGATGGCTTTCAGGAGGGTGGTCTTTCCGGCCCCGTTGGGGCCAATGACCGCAGTAAGTCCCTTCTCGGGTACGGCCATGTTAATATTCTCCAAGGCCAGGGCGTGCCCGTAATAAACCGTTAAGTTTTTGATCTCAAGCATTGGGCTTAGACCACCTCCTGCCTAAGTAGGCCTTCAATACTTGTTCGTCCCGGGAAATCTCTTCGGGGTTTCCATCGGCGATCTTCTTTCCATAATGAAGCACGATGACTCTTTTTACCAATTTCATGAGCTCCCTTAATTTATGTTCAACGATGACCAGGGTTAAACCCTTGGCCGTCAGCCCCCTCAGAATCTCGCTGATCGACTCGATCTCGTTGAGGGACAATCCGGCAAAGGGTTCATCCAGAAGAAGGAGCTCGGGTAAGGGCCCTTGAGCTCTGCCCACTTCCAGAAGCTTGAGATTTCCATAACCCAAATTCCCGGCCAGCTGATCTTTGTAGGGAGAGAGCTTGACCCCCTCCAGGATCTTTCCCACAAACTCCTCCGGGGAAAGATGGGTCTTATGCATCCTTTCCGGGTTGAATAGGGTTCCCACGGCCACATTGTCCTGGACGGTTAATTCTTTGAAAGGCCGGGGGATCTGAAAAGTCCTGACCATGCCCATCTCGGCCAGCTCGTTCGGGCGGGCCTGACTTACATCTTTATCCTTGAAGAGAACCTGGCCCGACGTGGCCCGGTAGAAGCCGGTGATCACGTTGAAGAGCGTCGTTTTGCCGGCCCCATTCGGCCCAATCAGTCCCACCAACTCACCTTGATTGACGGAAAAGCTGATATCACTCAAAGCCGCCAGTTTGCCAAAGTTCTTGTAGATGCTCTTTACCGCAAAAAACTGTGCCATGGATGATCTCCTGCCGCTCCTTTTGCCTATTTCTTGAAGTGAGAAGCCAGACTGCCCCAGACCCCCCGGGAGGCCAACATGATTACCACCACCAGCAAGAGGGCATAACCAATGTTCCGAAATTCGGCGATGGGACGCATGTATTCCAGGACCACGGAAAGAACCCCCCCTCCCAGGGCTGCCCCAAAGATGGTCCCTGCGCCTCCCACCACTCCCATGATAACCACGTTGAAGGAGCCCATCATAGCGAACATCTCGGGCCCGATATGCCCCATATAATAGAAGCCGCAGATGCCGGCCAGGCTGGTAAAAAAAGCGCTGATCAGACAGGCCATCAGCTTATACCGATGAATATTGATGCCCACGGCCCGGGCCGTTTCCTCATCCTCCCGGATACACTGGAGGGCCGTGCCAATCCTGGATTTTACGATCAACCTCAAGCTGATCAGGGTTATGGCCATGAGGATAATCGATGTGTAATAGAGGCTTTGACGGCTGTACACCCGGGGTATACTCAGACCATACTCGCCGCCAAAAATGTCGACGAAAGTCAATGTAATCCGGAAAAAGACCAGGAGCATGGCAAAGCTGACCAGGGCAAAATAGGAAGAACGGACCCGCAAAGAGGGTAACCCGATCAATAAGGATGAAACGATTCCAGCGATGAGACCCGCCAGCATCATCAGGGGGCGCGGGAGGGGGTAATGGAGTTCGAATAGGGCAACCGTGTAGGCTGCCACCCCGGCAAAAAGAAGCTGACCGAAATTGAGCATGCCCGTGTAGCCCGCCAAAAGGTCCCAGCTAACCACGTAAACAACCCATAAACAGGCGGACGTGAACAGCCCAATCAAATAAAAGTCGTAACCCGTGGCCGGAGCCACGACTGCGAGCCCGATGGAGATCACTCCGATAATGGCAATAGAAAGGAACTCTTTTCGCAGCTTCTCCATTAAATCCTTCCTTTCCCGAATAGTCCTTGGGGCCGGAACATGAGCGTCAGAATCATGATCACGAAAGCAGCACCCTCCTTTAGCATGGGAGAGATTAGAAAGGCGGTGACCAGCTCCGCGTAGGCCACGATGGCCGCAGCGATGACGACCCCCCAGACCGGCCCTCCCAGCCCGGCCAGAATGGTGACCGTAAAGGCGGTCACCATCATCTCCCACCCGATTTCCGGAGTGACCGTCTGGATGGGTGCCACCATCAATCCAGCCACCCCGGCCAGAACCCCGGCAATGATGATCGTCACCACATACATCTCTTCCGCGTTGATCCCGGAAAGAGAGGCTGTGCTTCGGTCCTGGGTTACGGCTCGGATGGCACGCCCCATCTTGGTGCGTTGCAAGAAAACGACCAGCAAGGCGACCAGAGCAAAGGCTACCCCAACGCTGAGGATCTGCTGGTTGGAGAGAACCACGGAAAAGATGGTAGTCCCTCCCGTAATCATGGTAGGAACGAATTTCGTATCCGGTCCTATGGCGAGGATGACGATCTGCTGGATGATATTCGCCAATCCCGCCGTCAGGAGGAGCATCGAGGTATGGGGCGCGGTCAGGAATTTCTTGATAAACCCCAGATAGATGATTAGAAGGAGAAGGACCGACCCGATGATCCCGCCCAGGAGACTAACCCCCAGCGACCAGTTCAGACCGGTCAATAACAGGAAGGAAACATAGCAGGCGCTCATGATGATCATTCCATGGCTCAGGTTCAAGACCTGGGCGACCCCGAATAACAAAGAGAAACCCATGGCAATCAGGCAGTAAAGAGCGGTCCAGATAACTCCGAAGATGATAACCGTTTCAACCATAAGCATCCTTTCCTGGAGGGCTGGGCTCGCAATGAACCCAGCCCTTTCCCCGAACGTGCTTTCTTTTCAGAAAGGAGTCCTTATTTTTTCTGGAGCTTCTTGACCCAATCCGGAATGATCATTTTTGCGCTTGAATATTGTTCGGGCCAGAAGGGGACTCTTTTTCCGTCCTGCCATTGGTAGGCCACCCACCCCCAAGATTCGCCCTTTTTCCAGCCCCCTCCGTAGGGATTGTGGATTTCATCGAAAGCTTCGATCACCCCGCACACCCCCTCGTAGTTCAGATCTTTCCTCTCCAAAGACTTGACCACGGCCTCGGTCTCGACCGTGCCGGCCAGCTTTACCGCATGGGCCCAGGCCATCACCGCGTCATAGGAGACCCCATTCGTATAGGCGATCGGATACGCGCCATAGGCCTTCTTGTACTCCTCATAAAATTTCAGGCTTTTGGGAGTGATCGGCCAGCCGGCGACCCCGCCGACCGTTGACCCGGCAACTCCCTGGGTTTTCCCCTCGGTAACCTGCGAGAAATTGGGGTCCTGGGAGTCCACATTGTACCCGCAATAAATGGCCGGAATCTTCATGTCGTACCATTGTTTCACAGAAGGAGTTCCGCCCTTGCCGGTGGTAATAAAAGCCAAGATATCCGCACCTTTGGCTTTGACCTGGGAAAACTCAACGGAAAAATCGGTAGCCGTCGTGGAGAAACGAGTCGAAAAGACGACTTTATCCCCATACTTTTTCATCCAACTGTCGTACAGGGGATCGCACCAGGCGGCTTTTTCAACAAGGAGAGCGATCTTGCCGTAACCCATCTTTAAAGCTTCGATGACCCCCCGTTCCATGCTGAGCATGGTCAGATAGGTGTTGACCGTCGTGGTAAAAGTATATCTGTTCGTTTTGTAATCCTTTTTGATCCGCTCAAGAGTGACGACGGGAGTCGAAGCCCCCCCGATGAGAAGGATTTTCTTGGCTTCCATGACCAAGGGTTGGGCGACAATTGCCAGATCGCTTCTCCAAAAGCCAAGAATCACATCCACCTTGTCTCTGTACAAAAGTCTCTCCGTGGCATTCTTGGCCTCGTTGGGGTCTACCTTGTTATCATAAAAAATCCCTTCCACCTTCCGTCCCAGTAATCCTCCGGCGGCGTTTATATCCTTGATCGCCATTTCTCCCCCTCGTTTAACCCCTTGGCCACCCGGATAATCCCATGCCGAATTCACCCCGACTTTGATCGGGCCGCTTTGGGCACCAGCCATCTCCGCGCCAAATAAGAGTGCCACAATTCCAATGAGTCCGAGCGCCAGCATTGCCTTTTTCATAATCCCTCCTTCTTGTGTTGGGTATTGGGTTTCCCCCTCTGAGTTCACTTATTCCAGTTAGCAGTCAGCGGGACATTGCATCCAGTTCCAAAATCTGCCTCCCGATCGTCAGTTTATGCATTTCGACCGTTCCTCCCGGGGCCAGGAAATTGAGGGCCTCCCGGTTCAGACGCTCCACCGTATACCCTTCAAAGCCGCCGTACCCTCCATGGATTCGAATGGCCTTCACTGTATTTCGCATCATCATCTCGCTGCAATACCACTTGGCCATCGAGACTTCTTTGATGCACTTCATTCCCTTTTCTTTCTTGTAAGCGGCGCTGCGGGTCAGCAGCCTCCCTGCCTCCGTCTCCAGAGCCATCTCCGCGATCAACGCCTGAACCAACTGGAAACTCCCGATAGGCTTGTTGAATTGGCGCCGGTCCTGGGCATATTTCACACAGATATCCAGGCAGCGTTGGGACACCCCCACTCCATAGGCGCCGATGGAGATCCGCATATTGGTAATGCCCCCGAGGGCCAGCTTCAACCCTTTCCCCACTTCACTGATCAGATTCTCTTCGGGAACGACGCAATCGGAAAATCTGACCTGAGCGATATCGTCGCAAGGTAACCCTATGCAGCCTTCAATGGGCGCCGCGGAGATTCCGGGACAGCTCTTATCGACGGCAATGAGGCCCAACCCTTTATTCCCCTTGCTTTTATCGGTTTGAACGAGGACGATGACCATGTCGGCCACAACTCCGTTGGTGGTAAAAACCTTATTCCCATTTATCACCCAGGAGTCACCCCGCAGGACGGCCTTCGTTTCAATGTTCCCCCCGTCGCTGCCGGCATTCGGCTCAGCCACGGCCACGGCGTAAATTTTTTCCCCTCGACACATGGGGGGAAGGTATTTTTGTTTCTGTTCCTCGTTGGCTGCATCGGTCAGAACGGACCCTGGGAGCATGGCGTTTTGGGTGATTGCCGTGAGGCTCAAACTCCCCCAAGCCAGTTCCTCCAACATGAGAATCCACGTCAGCACTCCGAGTCCCAGCCCGCCGTATTTTTCGGGGATCATCGTTGCCAATAGCCCCAGGGGAGCCATTTTCTTGTAGATCTCATAAGGGTATTTCCCCGGCTGATCGTATTCCTGGGCAACGGGCAGGAACTCTCGCTCGGCGAATTCCCGGGCCATCTTTTGAAACATCTCCTGATCTTTGGTCAACTCGAAATTCATGGATTTCCTCTTTTTAAAAGATTATTCTATCCCCCGCAGAATTTTTGGGGCACCCGAAAAGGGCCTGCTATCCCCTGAGGCACGAGAATGAGGAGGCCGAAGATTCATCCCAGGTTCAATTCTTTCTCCAGGCTCTCTTTCAACACTCTCCTCATGATCTTTCCCGCCGCCGTTTTGGGCAAAGGGTCGGAAAGGATCTTCACATATTTGGGAACTTTGTACCTTGCCAGACGCTCCTGGCAGTGGGCAATGATTCCCTTCTCGTGGACCGCCGAACCGGCGGCGACTCGGATCGCCACAGCGACCGTTTCTCCTTTCCGCGAATCGGAAACACCGAAAGCAGCGGCCTCCTGAACGCCGGGGAAAGTATAGAGGGCCGCTTCCACTTCGGCGGGGTAGATATTGAACCCTCCCCGAATGATCACGTCTTTCTTGCGGTCGACGATATAGATATAGCCTTCTTCGTCCATCCGGGCTAGGTCCCCCGTGTGTAGCCAGCCGTCCCTGAGGACCTCGGCCGTCGCTTCCGGGTTTCCCAAGTAGCCCTTCATGTTGAGTGGGCCGCGCTGGAGCAGTTCGCCGACTTCTCCAGGGGGAAGGGAATGCCCTTCCTGGTTCACGATGGCGCACTCCAGCCCGATCCCCTCGTAAGGGATGCCGCAGGACCCGACTTTTCGCACTCCCGGGGGGGTTACCGTCGAACATCCGGACCCTTCCGTCAGCCCCCATCCTTCCACCAGAGAGCAGTGGAAAGTCTTTTCCACCCGGTGGTAAAGCTCCTCCGCGACGGGAGCGGCCCCGGTCATCATCAGCTTTAAGCAGCTCATATCGTACTTGTCGGCCATATCCGTCAGGCTCCGGATGACTGTGGGAACGCTCCAAACACAGGCAATCCGGTACCGCTCGATGAACTGGGCCGCCTCCTCCACCTGGAACCACTCCTCGAGGACAACCGGCGATTTACGGAACAGGGTGGCAAAAGTGATGGTGTTGAGACCGAAAATGTGGGACAACGGAGAGGCGCAAAGGAGCGGCATTTCCCCCAGGGGAGCGATCCGGTTCTTCAGCCCCTGGATGACCGAGAGGAGGTTCTTATGGGTTAGCATGACCGCCTTGGGAATTCCCGTCGTTCCCCCGGTGAAGAGGATGAGAGCCGTATCATCCCCATCCAGGGGCGCCGGGGGGGGGGCTTCTTGGGACCCTCGCAAAAAATCGGAAAACGAGAGGCCCTTTCCTCCCGGATTCTCGGACATGACCACGATCGTTTTGAGCTGGGGAAGCCGCGGCTGGATTTTTTGCACCACCGGCAGGTGCACTGGCGCGACGAAGATGAACTGACACCCCGTTTTTTCCAGCTGCGGCTGGATCTCGTATTCCGTGAGGAGAGTACTTATGGGCTCCGCCGTGGCCCCGCTACGGACCACTCCCAGAAAGATGGATAAGAATTCCCGGCAATTCCCCATGTACAAGCCAACGGTATCCCCCTTTCGGATTCCGTGGTGCGCTAAGGCTCCTGAAACGCGGTTTGCTTCCTGAATCAGTTCCCCATAGGTAGTCGCTCTCCCTCGAAAGAAAAGGGCCTGTTTTTTATCGATCTTCTCCCCATCTACAAGATCTTGAAAAGCTTTAAAATAATCCATTTCCCCTCCACAAATTCAGCATCCCCGCAGATGATCTCGCCGCATCTCCCGGCTGATGCTCTGCGTATATTCGAATACCTGCTCCGCCCGTTCCACTGTGAGGGTGGCAGTGGTGCAGCAGGGGGTAATAAACGATTGCTCGAGCAATTTTTGCCTGTCGATTCCCTCTTTGATCAATAGCTCCATTCCGTCTTCCAATTTCTCCCGCAAATGTTGCCTGCTTTCCGACCGGAGGATTTCTTCGGCGACGGGGACAATCCCCCAGGCCAGCATTCCCCCCCTTTCCAGAAATGCTCGAATCTCCGCCGGATAAAGCGCAATTTTATCCGCAAACTGATAGGCGTCAAAATTGATAATGTGGGCACTGCTCTTCATCAGCACTCCCCAATCCATGTTGGAGCAGCAGTGCACGCATCCGAGGCCTTCCACCTGGGCAAAAAAGTCCCCCAAAACCTGGATCACATCTCCTTCCAGGATACTCCCGAAGGGGGAACTCATCATTCCCAGAGTCGGTTCGCCCAGGGTAATCATCATTTCCGCACCGCGAAGTATTTCCCTTATTTTTTTCTGCTGCCACTTGACTTTCATCACCAAGGTTTGGACGATCACTTCTCTCATGACCGGATCATACCAGGCCGGCCGTCCTTCCGGACCGATCAGGGAAAGCCCCCAAGTGAGCAGCCCTGGGAGTTGCGTATGAATCAGCCTGAAATCGGGCGGGCAGGAATTTTTGAGGGCTTCCAGCATGACGTAAAAAACCGCGGCATATTTGGGACTCATGGCGAATGAATCCAGGCCCTCGGAAAGGACCTGCTCATAAAATCGCATCAACTCTTCTTCCCTGGAGAGGTCGTAACGGAGTTGTTTCTTGGCGGGATCGATGACCAGACAGGGCATCCCATCCAGGTACATCCTCACCGACATGCTGAGTCGGGGAATGGATGGGGCCTCCGGAAAATATTTCAACATCGCCCGGCAGGCCGCTTCCGGGTCGCGGTGGGGCATCGTGGGTAAGGTTGTGGCCATGCACCGGGGTCGAAAATTCGCTTTTTCCACCATCGCACTCCGTACCTTCAGATTCCCGTGGGGGCCCGGTAGGTGCCGTAGATCTCCTTCAGGACCTGAACCATTTCCCCCAGCGTCGCGTAGGCTCTCACCGCCTCAATGAACGGAGGCATAAGATTTTCTCCCTTCAGAGCCGCCTTCTTCAATTCGGCAAGTCCTGCGGAGACTTTTTGCGGGTTCCGCTCCCTTTTCACTTTGGCCAACCGCTCGATCTGCTTCTGGCAGGTGAGGGGGTCAGGTTCGTGGAAGGTCATTTCGTCCTCGCCTTTCTCCCCGTCCACCACAAAACGATTCACTCCAACAAGAACGCTTTCCCCTTTCTGGATCCTCATCTCTTCCTGCATGGCCTGGTTCGCCAGTTGTTTCTGAATGTCTCCCTTCTCAATGAGAGAAACAATTCCGCCGTTTTTCTTCACCCACTCCATGGTCTCCACGATTTTTTTGTCGATTTCGTCGGTTAACGACTCAATGAAATAAGACCCGCCCAGAGGGTCGATCGTGTCGGTCAGGCCCGCCTCGTGGATCAGAATGTTTTGAACATTGAGCGAGATCCGGGCCGACTCCTCCGTGGGAATGGCGAAAGGTTCGTCATAGGCCGCCAAAAGAACCGATTGCGCCCCACCCAATGCAGAGGCGAGGGCCACGATCGTCGCCCGGGCGATGTTGTTCAGAGGCTGGCGCTTGGTCATCCAGAGCCCTCCCCCGCCGGCCGCGAATCTTAAGATGTGGGAACGGGGATCTTTGGCCTGGAGCTGGTCCTTCATGAGGTGGGCCCAGCGTTTGCGGGCCGCCCGGTAGGTGCAGATGTCTTCGAACATGTTCTGCCGGCTGCAGAAGAGGAAGGAGATGTTCTGGGCGAACTGATCAATCTTGTAGCCCCGCTTCATTACCTCTTCGATGTAGGCGAGGGCGTCGCAGAACGTGTACGCCACCTGCTGTACGGAAGTCGCCCCGTACTCGTGCATGTGCGATCCGGCCACGCTGATCGAATTGAAGCGAGGGATATGGAGAATACAGTATTCAATGATGTCCGCGGCGATTTTGATGGAGGGCTTGGGAGGGAAGATATACTGACCCCGGGCGAGGTATTCCTTGAGGATGTCATTCTGTACGGTGCCCCTCAGCTTCTCCGAAGCAACTCCTTGCTTCTCGCCCACCGCTACGTACATGGCCAGAATAATGGCCGCAGTGGCATTAATGGTAAATGAGGTGCTGATCTTTCCCAGATCAATGCCCTCGAAGACTTCCTCCATATCCTTAAGCGTATCGATCGCCACCCCGACTCTTCCCACGTCTGCGGCTGCCAGGGGATCGTCGGAATCGAGTCCCATCTGAGTGGGAAGATCCAAAGCCATGCTGAGGCCGGTATTTCCGCTCTCCAGAAGGAACTTGAACCGCTGGTTGGTTTCCGTGGCATTCCCAAAACCCGCATAGAGCCTTCTCGTCCAGGGTTTCTTCCAGTACATGTCCGGGTAGATCCCGCGCACGTAGGGAAATTTCCCCGGGTCTCCGATCTGTTCTTCATAGGAGAGGCGGGCGGTATCCTGAGGGGTGTATAATTTTTTGATCCGAATCCCCGAATCGAGGACGGTCTCCCGGGTATGAGTATAATCCTCTTCCGGAGCCGCCTGAACCTTTTTTTCTGCGCGATCCATGGCCATTCACCTCTCTTTCAGGCCGAAACTCTCAATTCTGGTGAAACGTTTTTACGGATAAAGTCGATAATGTCATCGAAGGTCGAATGAACGGAAAAAATGCCCTGCACGCCGAATTTCTTTAGGGTGTCAAAGTCCTTCTTGGGTATAATCCCTCCCATGACGAAAAGGACATCCCCCACCCCTTTTTGCTGCAACGCTTCGGAAACCATTCGAGCCGTGGCGACGTGAGCGCCGGCGAGGCTGCTGAGCCCGACGACGTCAACATTTTCCTGGAGAACCGCCTGGGCCACCATCTCCGGGGTATTACGCAGTCCGGTGTAAATAACTTCCATCCCGGCGTTCCTCAGAGCCATGGCTACCAGTTTTGCTCCCCGTTCATGAGCGTCCAAACCCACTTTGGCGATTAGGACTCTGATCCTGGCGGCTCTTTCCATCGAGAACTCCTTTTCGATTCATATTTGAGTCGACAGATCAGCCCGTTAACTTTTGTCACCCTTCCATCCTGGAACGGGCTTCAACGGTAATAATCAGGAAATTTCTTTAGTCGTTGGAATTGTTCAACGTCATGGCCCGGGAAAATGGTTCCGCCCCGTTCCTCGGCGATGACTTTCAGACGCTGAATTGATTTCATGGCCAGATCGGAATTCCAAACAATTCCGGGGAGAATTCCTTTTTCTACATTTCGCCTCAGGGGTATAGAGTCCCCGGCCAGGATCACGGTTCCCGTCTCCGGAAGATCCACGACCAAAGCCTGGGTTCCGGGGCTGTGCCCTTGTGATAGGACAATCGTCGCGCCCGGGAAAAGGCGATAATCCCCGTCCAGAAGCTTCCAATTCAAGTGGGGGTAATCAAAATCGGCCTTGCGGTAATTCGCAGCGGCAAAGCCGGAAGGATGACAGGCGTAGCGGTATTCATCCTCTTGAACGAGGATCTGCGAATGAGGAAAGAACCGCAATGCGCCGGCGTGATCGATGTGGAGATGAGAAAGCACCAGGTATTTAATATCTTCAGGGGTAAGGTTCAGGGCGCGCAAGTAATGCCGGATTTCTCCTTCTTCCTTCATAGAGACGGAAAGGTACTCGGCCGCGTTCCCCCAGGCCTTTTTGGCGTCGCTGATGACGTCGGGGTCGCAGCCCGCATCAAAAATGATATTTCCCTCATCCGCCCGGATTAAAAAGACCAAAACCGGCGCGCGGACCTTTTTCCCCATGCCCCGCCCCGCCAAAAAAAGACTCTGGTCTACCTGGGTATCAGCATTCGGAAGCACATAGAGGCCGCGGATGGCCATGTTTCAGTTCTTTCTCACCCTCTCGACAGGACGGAGCGGTATTTGTACAAGTCCGGCCGGCAGAAGGAGCTGGCCCACTCGATGGTCTCTTCGTTATCGGTAAAATAAAACCGTTCAATACTCAACAAGGGGCTTTGATTCGGAACTTTCAGGATTCGGGCCAGCGGGGGGTCGGCCAGGGTGGCCGAAATGTTCTGAATGCATTTCTTGAGACGGATATTGAGTTTTTTTTCCAGCGCCACGATGACCGGACAGTCGGCGATGTCGATGACCCGCAGCTTCCGCCCAATTTTTTGGGGCAAAAACACATTGAGAAAATAGAGTGGCTGGTCTTTGAGAAGCCGAACCCCCCGGATGCGGGTGAACTTTCCTTTTTTTACACGGAAGATCCGGTCGAGCTCCTCGGAAGTTCGGCCGGAGGTAAAGTCATGCAGCTGGAAATGGGTCTGAAAGCCCTGCTCGATGATGTCCCGAATGGAAGTCAGGGTCCAGGCATCGCTGCCCCCCGGGTTGGGAGAGACGAAGGTCCCCCTCCCCGGATGGCGGTAAATCACCCCTTGAATACGTAAGGTATCCAACGCCTGCCGCACCGGACTTCTGCTGGTTTGAAATTTTTTGGTTAACTCATTTTCGGTTGGTAACCGACCGCCTGGCTGATATTCTCCGCTTTGGATGTTAGACAAAAGATAGTCTCGAATGATCATGTGAATGGGTTTAATCGTATCCATTTGATCTTTTTCTTATTAGGAGAGACGGTTCCGCAAAGAAATTTAAATATACCTTTCTGAAAATCATGGAGAATTTAAAATCTAATCTTTTCAAGTCTTTTTTCGCCGGCATGAATTTTAAAGCCCCAAAGGCACATATATCTTTTGTCTTTCAGCGGAGCGATCAAAAAAATTGAGTTGATCCTTACATTTCCGTTAGTCAGAGGTTTTTTCGGAAAAGTATCTGTAAAATCATAATTGTAAGGATGATTATAATCATTATAATAATACTGTCAAGGAAAAAGTAGACCCGAATCTTTTCTCCCGCCATCGGTCCGAAGGAGAGGGGGGAAAGACAACCCATTTTCCCCGTCCCGGGTGAACATCGATGAGAGGACCCTTCAGCATGAATCTCCTGGAAATGCTACCGAAATCATGACGAAAAAGGATCGTTGACTCAGAATTCGGTGTTACTACCCATCGGCTTCCGATCGATTGGCTGAAAGGCTTCTCCGCGGCCGAAAAACATCCGGCGAGGCGTCCGAAGATAGATGGCTTTGCCATTCGCGCTGCTCGACAGGTAGGCAGCGCCGTGAAGACCCCCTACCACAATGGCATCAAACTTGTCCGTCCCTTAAACCTTTCCCAATGAACCGACCCCGGACAAGTTCCGGGAGGAACCGGACGAAGAGGAGTCAGCGGGAGATGGCATCGATTCCAAGGGTCATCCGTCCGATCATGAGCCTCTGTACATTGGCCGTTCCCCGAAGATCAACGGGCCGATGATGTCGAGGAAGCCAACCTTGCGGTGGCGAATCCCTGGCTGGTGACCGGCTGATCGCCCCAGGAGCCGTAGAGGCGCAAGAGGACGGAAGCATGGTTCTCGGTTATGGGCGAAACCTTCGGGCAAGGGGTTCGAGGAATTTCTCGACGGCTTTGTTGAAGGCCGCGGCGCTGTCGACGTTGGAGGCATGTCCGCCACCGGGAATGTTGACAAACGTGCTGCCGGCGATTGCGCGGTGCATTGCCTCGCCTTCAACCGAGGGCATGTAGACGTCCTCGGTGCCGCTGATGACGAGGGTCGGCACCTGAATGCCCGATAAGCCCGCGCTGCGGTCGGGGCGCTGCGCCATGCCGCGCATGCAGGAGAGGAGGCCCGCGGGCGGCTGGCGCAGGATCATCCTGCGCACGTCTTCCTTGATGTCCGCAGGACAGGTGGGGCTAAAGGGTTTGTCGCCGTAGTTCTCCATAACCGCGACGGCGCCGCGCTGTTCGATGTCGTGCAGCAGCGCCTCGCGATACGCAGCCCAGTCGGGGTTGTCGGCGGTGGCGCGGGTGTGGGCGAGGATCAATCCCGCCGTGCGCTGCGCATGGCGCAAGGCGATTGAAAATACCACGTAGCCGCCGAGCGAGATGCCGCCAATCACGGCGCGGTCTATCTTCAGGTAATCGAGGAGCGCCACGATGTCGTCGGCGTACCGGTCCATCGAAACGGCTTGCCCATCAGTGCGGCTGGAGGCGCCGAACCCCCGCAGGGTCGGCGCGATGATGCGGTAGCGCGTGCGCAGCGCCTCAATCTGCGGCCTCCAGATCATGCGGTCGTTCGCGAACCCGTGCAAAAGGACCACCGGGAGTCCCTCGCCATCGTCGGAGTAGTCGATCAGCAGATCGCCATTTCGGAATTGCATCTATCCCCTCCTTGTTTTCGTTGCTCCAGCGGCGCGTGGGCGGCGATTCGCCGGAAGATCGCCGACTTGCCGTTGGCCGTTCCCGTAATGTGCTTCTGCCCCTGAAAGCGGCCGTTGACGCCCCCGGCGGCGAAGCGGTTGTGGTCGATCACGTTTTCCTTGGCTAGGCCGATCCGAAAAAAAACCTCTAAGAACTTGAAAGGAAGTCCAGAATCAGCTTGGCAAGCCGCTCTGCCTCAACCTCCACCACGATACCGCCTACAGCATGCTCCACTGTAACCAGTTGGCTGCCGGCTATTAGCTTCACCAACTTCTCCCCCTGGCGGCCCAAGTGCTCCTCCTGAGGGGTGGCCACCTCTATGAGGAGGGTCCGGACCTTGATCTGCCGCATCCTGGCCCCCAGGTCAAAGCCGAAGATCGCCCTGTATACCTCGGGAACTTCTCTGATTTGTAGGTATTCTATGACACGTTCCCTTCGCCGCTGGAAGAGTTCCGGGGAGAGCTTCTCCCGAGCGAAGTTGCTGGTGTCCCACCACAGGCCTGCCACGGAGCCAAATTCTGCCGCCCACTGCTTTACCAGGTGTGATCCGTTTGGCTCAGGTTCGAACTTGCGGATCGATGGCCACACAACTGCCATCAAGGCGGCATTGAGGGCTTCATGCTTGACCATGATACTATGGGTGTGTCCGCAGAGTATCAGCTGATCTACCCGGGAGGGCCAGGTGGCTGCCATTTCAGTAGCGATCTTGTTGCCCGTATGGAAACCAAAAATATGGGTTTTTTCTATCCCAAGGAAGTCCATGCAGTGGATCATGCTGCGCGCTAGGTCTGCGATCTGGACATTGGGAGGAAGGGGGTCAGAGTTGCCAGAGCCAAGGTTGTCCGGTGCAATGATCCTGTACCTTTCGGCTAGTAGGGGCATCAGTTTCCAGTATTGACGGGATGATCCCGTCTGATGGAGGAGAAGCAAGGGCTCTCCTTCACCGGCGGTCGTGTAGTGAATCTGTCCTTCAGGGGTGTCGGCGTAACCTCGTTTCATTTGGGCACCTCAATTAACCTTTGATTCGCTGACCCGATCATGTTTAGCCAAGCTACGCAGTAAGGTCCGGGCTGTGCTTGGCCGCCTGCTCGCAAATCGTCTGCCAGCTCTTCTGCGAGCCGTGCGCTAAACGTTCCGTTTTTTTCTTTGTTAGGTGGAATTTACTCTATGTGAGGGAAAAATTCAAGAAGTCTTTTGGCGTTTATCAAATCCGCTTTCGTCTTAGATTTTGATTCTTATTTCACCGAATCTAGATTTCTCGTCCCATGGACTGAACCCCTTGGACTGGACAGAATGTCTTAGAGTATCAGACAGGATCTTGAGCCCTGAAAGGGGGCAGAAAGGATCTTGTCATGAAGTCCCAGAGAAGGTTCCGTCCAGAGTTCAAACGCCAAGTCATTGAAGAGCTGTTAAGTGGAATTAGTTCCCCAGCCGTGCAGCACTGATAGAAGCGCAAGGAGTATGGGGATGGGGTCAGGCATAACTAAATAACTATTGCGAATATAGGGAAAAGGCTCGGCCAGAAGGCACGGGGCAGGGATCTGTGGGGATGCCTTCATATTGGTGGAGGCAAAGGGATTCGAACCCTTTTTTTTTCGTTGAAATCATTCGGGAAATTGCACAAAATGACGGGGAATGAGCGGGGAATGGACGGGGAATGAGAAGAGGAAAATCATGCTTCCTTAAGGGTAATTCATCAGCATAGAATTCCACGAGCGAACGGCTGTTCGTTCCCTCCAAGATCCATCTGGCCAACCTACTTCCCTCCATTCCGGACATCCCTCCATCCTTCCCAGTTTGAATTTCTGATCAGCCGCTGCTTCCTTACTCCCCCCCTACCCTTTCCGCTTTCACTCTCACATCCTAAGTCCCGCCTGATCTGGTCTCTTGATTTCCACCGCCCACAAGTAGAACAAAAATATGGAGGATCAGCCTATGGATACACGAAAAGGCGGACACAGATATTGCCCGAGCTGTAAAAAAATTGTGGAAACAAGAGTTCTGCTGGAAGGATATTCCCAACTTGAGGTTCAAGGCATTCCGGCTAAGAAACGCCAGGTCATTTGCGGGACAGATGCCGAAGGTTCAAATGGGTGCGGAGCGAAATGGTTTACGCTGGAGATGCTGGAGGAGAAGGTTTTAGGGAAAGGTGGGAAGAGGGGTTGAATTGTCAAATCAAGAACATTTCAAAATAGTTTTTTGTTATTTTACTTGCCATATCCGAACGTCTTAAGAGACATTGATACGGCCACTCCGAATGTTGCCGAAAGCGCGACTGTAAGAGGTGACCAAATATCGATCCCTTTGCTTCTGAGATCGTTCTGATTTTCCTCCCACCACGACGCCATGATGCCGTAAATAATCCGTGGTGCGTCGCTTTTATTGATTGCATATCTAATGTCATCGGGTAGTTGGAGAAACACATCGCCACGGAGCAAATTTCCGCCTACCGTAACAACGTTTTCTATTTTGCAGTCGGGCCTCTTGTGCCATTGGTACACGCTGTCCCAACCTCGGCCGAAAACGAATTTGAACACTCCCAGCATCTGTTCTTCGTCAAGGCCCACAGCCTTCATATCTTTGCTGATGTATGTACAGATGAAATCCACGATCTTTTCCTGATAAGGTCGGAGTTCGGGAACCAAAAGAAATTCTTCTTTTGGGATGTATTCGTGCTGCTGGGCCACTTCAATAATCTTTTGAAAAAGCGGCGACATCTCGGCATTTCTGGACGGGTTCGGCTCCGCCGCATGGTGTGCGTCTGGTGTCTTTTCATCAGGTCGTCGGTCCTGGAAGGTGCCATCTTGCCAGAACTGCTGGATTCTGGTTTTTGCAGGTTCTAAGCCAGCTTTTGCCAGATCCCGTATTTGGTTTTCAAGTTCCTGCATGATCATTGCCCTTTTGGGATGGATTATTAAACTGGAATAAACGAAGTATATTAAAAAGGAGGGTGGGAAGCAAGCGGGAAAATCAAAGACGAATTGCTCGACGGCTCTTCAAAAATCTCAGGTCAACCAGTCCTTTTATATCCCTTGCCCGATATGCATTCCGCATCTTAACCACCATCTTACCCAATCTCTTTCTCCTCCCATGTCATCAAATCCCCTCCCATCTGCGTTATACTATATAAAAGGCCCATTCTCCTGATCCAGAAAGGAAATAGAAATGAAAACCATCATCCTCATTCTGGCACTCATGCTCCCCACCATTGCCTCAGCGGAAGAACTCGTCTACGATCAAAACTGGAACCTCAAATACCGCGTTGAGGATGGCCGGATCTATGACAAAAACTGGCAACTCAAGGGCCACATTCAGGAGGGTAACATTTATGACAGGAACTGGCAATTGAAAGGGCGGATTGAAGAAGGCAAAGCTTATGATCGGCTAACCAGTGTGGAGCATCCACCTTGAGCACATGGTTAGCCATCAACGATCTCTCGTGGCGTCAGTTTGAATGCTGTTTCGTGTCGGATCATTTCGAATATTCTTAAATGCCTATATTGTTCGCGCCCTCTGATGCGTTCTGCTATCACTCTCGTTGTTTCGTCTGATCGTAGCCCCAGATAGACTTCCCTAATAGCCGACTTTGGCATTTCGATGTAGTACTGCCCATCTTTGTCCCGTTCTTGTAGGCGTGCATAGAGCCGTATTTCCTTTTCGTAGCTCCAGTTAGTTTCCTTCCGTCTCAGCACCTCAGGAAAGTACTTCATCGCATATTCATCATTTAATTTTTTAGGGTCGCCAATAACTGGCAATAGCACCATTTTGTCCCGATAGGCTATTGGAATTATCTTTTCGCTATCTTTCACGAATT